>CAIZEE010000550.1 GCA_903931835.1 uncultured Elstera sp. | reverse complement strand
GCCTTCGGGCTCGAGCGGCTGAAATGGTCGGCGGCCGAAATCCGCGACCGGGTCGACGCCATGTTGGCGCTGGTGCGGCTCGACGGTTTCAGCGACCGCCGTCCGACCCAGCTCTCAGGCGGCCAGCAGCAACGCGTGGCGCTGGCGCGGGCGCTCGCACCCAGGCCAAAGGTGCTGTTGCTCGACGAACCGCTTTCCGCCCTCGACCTCAAGCTGCGCAAGGGCATGCAGATCGAATTGAAGCGCCTGCAGCGCGAAACCGGCATCACCTTCGTTCTGGTCACCCATGACCAGGAGGAGGCGCTTGCCATGTCGGATCGGATCGCGGTGATGAGCGCCGGCGCGGTGCTGCAGATCGGTACGCCGGCGGAGATCTACGATGATCCGAATTGCCGCTTCGTCGCCGATTTCGTCGGTGAGGCCAATCTGATCCCGGGCGCATTGCTGGGGCGCAGTTCGGGTTGCGTCATCTCGGCGCGTCCTGAAACCATTGCGGTGGTGCCGCACGCGCAGGCGCGGCTGATCGGTGCCATCGAGGTCGCGACCTTTGTCGGCGCGGACACGCTTTATGACATCAGGCTCGATGGCGAGACGGCGATCCGGGTGCGGCTGCGCGGCGACCGGGGATCGCATGCCGTCGGATCGACACTCGGGCTCGACTGGAGTGACGGGGCGGAGCGGGAATTGGCCCAATGAAATTCCGCGCGACCATGGCGCTGGTCCTGCCATCTCTCCTGTTCATCACGGTGTTCATGGTTCTGCCGCTGCTGATCGCCCTCGTCTATTCCTTCATGACGGCGGATACCTATGGCGGCGTCACGCCGCCGGCCAGTTGGGCGGCTTATCGTCAGCTCCTCTATTCGGAGGATTTCGACGGCAGTCTCAGTTTCGATCCAGCCTATCTGATCATCATTCTGCGCTCGGTTGGGTTGGCGGCCGCGACGACAGTCTGTTGCCTGATCGTCGGCTTGCCGATCGCCTGGTATATCGTCTGCCAGAACGAGAGCCGGCGTAGGTTATTTCTGTTTCTGGTGACGCTGCCCTTCTGGGTTAACACGCTGATCCGGACCTATTGCTGGGTGCTGATCCTCCGCGATCAGGGGCTGTTGAACGATTTTCTGCGCCATATCGGCCTGATCGCAGCCCCGCTGCCGCTGCTCTACAACGACGGCGCGATCCTGCTCGGCCTCGTCTATACCTTCGTGCCCTTCATGGTGCTGCCGATCTACGCCGTGCTGGAGCGCCTCGATACAAGGCTGATCGAGGCGGCGCATGATCTCTATGCCGGGAGGGCACAGGTCTTCCGGCTGATCGTCTGGCCGCTGGCGCGTCCCGGTGTGATCGCCGGATCGATTCTGATCTTCGCGCCTGCACTGGGCGCCTTTCTCGCACCCGACATGCTGGGTGGCGGCAAGAAATTGATGATCGGCAGCTTAATCCAGATGCAGTTCACGGCTTCCAGAAACTGGCCCTTTGGCGCGGCACTCGCGGTGCTGGTTACGGTCGCCGTGCTGGTGGCCCTGGGGATTGCCGGACGGCGTGGCAAATTGGCGGAGTTTCGGGGATGAGTGCCGGGTTTGACTGGCGTCGTCCGCCCGGCCTGCCGGTGTTTGCCGGAGCGTTCCTCGTGTTCCTCTACGCGCCGCTGCTGCTGCTCGTCGTATATTCCTTCAACGCCGGGCAGCTTGTGACGATCTGGGAAGGGTTCAGCCTGCGCTGGTTCGCGAAGGTCGCGCAGAACCCCGACATAAGAGGGGCTGCCGCCAACAGCCTGATCATCGCTGCGGCATCGACCTGTATTGCAACGGTGCTGGCCATCCCTGCCGCCTTGGCGCTGGAACGCAGCCGGTCCTTTCCGGGGCATGGCGGTGCCGGCAATCTGCTGTCGATGCCACTGGTCGTGCCGGAGATCGTGACCGCGATCACAACGCTGATCTTTTTCTCCTCGATCGGTCTCGCACCTGGCCTGACCAATCTGATCATCGCCCACAGCGTGTTCTGCATTCCGTTCGCGCTGCTGCCGATCCGGGCCCGGTTGCGCGATCTGGGGCAGGTTTACGAGGATGCCGGCCGCGACCTCTACGCCAATCCCTGGGCGCTGTTTCGCACCGTCACCCTGCCGTTGATAGCGCCCGCGATTGCGACCGGCGCCGTGCTCGCCTTCGTCACGTCGCTCGACGATTTTCTGATCAGCCAGATGGTGTCGGGCGCGGGATCGACGACCTTGCCGGTTTACGTCTACGGCATGATGCGGCTTGGTATTACGCCGGAGGTGAACGCGATCTCGACGATCCTGCTGCTGCTATCGACGGGTCTGGTGGCGCTCGCCTTGGCGCTGGCCTATCGCGCGCGGAGGGCCAAGGCTTGATGCTGCGGCTCGTCCTGGTGCTATGCTTATTCGGGGTTCCGGCTGCGGCGGCCGAGCTCAATGTCTATAACTGGACCGATTACGCTCCACCCGAGCTCTATCGGAAATTTGAGAGCGAGACCGGGATCACCATCGCGGTCGACACCTATGATTCGAACGAGACGCTGTTGGCCAAGCTGAAATCGGGCAATGCCGGCTATGATATCGTCGTCATTTCCAACGGCGTCGTGCCGATCTTCATCAGCCAAGGGCTGATCCAGCCGATCGACGGTGCTGCGATCAAAGGCTTCGCTAATCTCAAACCGAGATGGCAGAAGCGGGCATGGGACCCGGATGCGCGCTACACCGTTCCTTGGGCCTGGGGGACGACCTCCTTCAGCGTCGATACGGCGGTGTACGGGGGACCTACCGACAGCCTGAAGCTGCTCTACGAGCCGCCGCCGGAATTGCAGGGCAAGATCGGCATGCTGGGATCGCCGAGGGAGGTCATGCAAATGGCGCTGGTCTATCTTGGCCTGCCCCAATGCAACGCTAATCCGGCTGATCTGCAGCGGCTCAATGCGCTGCTTCAGGCGCAGAAGCCGTTTGTGAAGCTGTATAACTCAGATGGCTCGATCGAACGGCAATCTTCGGGCGAGACCGCGATCCATCAGCAATGGTCGGGCGCCGCATTGCGAGCGCACGCCAACCGGCCGAGCGTGCGCTATGTCTATGCCAAGGAAGGCGTCGTCGGTTTCATGGATAACATTGCCGTACCGGCGGGCGCACCCCATGTCGAGAACGCGAAGCGTTTCATGAGCTTCATGATGCAGCCGGAAAATGCGGCGATCGTTTCCGCGTTCTCGGACTACCCGAATGCGGTTGAGGGCAGCGACGCCTTTCTCGACCCGGCCTTGGCGACGGCACCGGAGTTCAACCCGCCCGATGCGCTCCAAATCGCCTTTATTCCCGACTGTCCCGCCCAGGCGATCAAATCCTATGATCGTATCTGGACCAAACTCCGCCAATAAGGTTGCGCATCCGATGAAACTCAATCGCCTCATATCGATGGTCCTGGCGCTGCTCTTCGGCGTTGCTGCTGGGCCTGCCTGGGCAGGGGGCGAGCTCAATCTCTATAACTGGACGAATTACACCCCGCCGGAACTCCTCCAGAAATTTGAGAAGGAGACGGGCATCAAGGTGACGCTCGACACCTATGATTCGAACGAGACCTTGCTGGCGAAGCTGAAATCCGGTGCGTCCGGCTATGACGCCGTGGTCATCTCCGGCGATTTCGTACCGATCTTCGTCGCGCAAAATCTGATCCAGCCGATCGATGCGGCGAAGCTGAACGGTTTTTCTAACTTGAAGCCGAAATGGCAGAAGCGCGACTGGGATCCGGACGCGCGCTTCACCATCCCGTGGGTTTGGGGCATCACCTCCTACACCGTCGATACCGCCGTCTATAAGGGCCCGACCGATAGTCTGAAGCCGCTTTTCGAACCGCCGCCGGAGCTTCAGGGCAAGCTCGGCATGCTGGGTTCCCCGACCGAAGTCATGTCGTTGGCGCTGCTCTATCTGGGCAAGCCCGAATGCAATACCGAACCGGCGGATCTGCAGGCGCTGAATGCGCTGTTGCAGGCCCAGCGCCCCTTCGTAAAGGTCTATAACTCCGACGGTATCATCGAGCGGCAATCCTCCGGCGAGACGGCGATCCATCAGCAATGGTCGGGTTCGGCGCTGCGCTCGCGTTTCGAGCTGCCCAGCCTCAAATTCGTCTATGCCAAGGAAGGCGCGGTCGGCTTCATGGATAATCTCGCGGTGCCGAGTTCGGCGCGGAATGTCGAGAATGCAAAGCTGTTCGTCAGTTTCATGATGCAGCCTGAAAATGCCGCGATGCTCTCGGCGTTTACGGGCTATCCCAACGCGGTCGCCGGCAGCGACGCCTTTCTCGATGCGAAATACGCCAAGGCGCCTGAATTCAACCCGCCCGACGACGTCAAACTTACCTTCATCCCCACCTGTTCGGCCCAGACGATCAAAGCCTATGATCGGATCTGGACGAAGCTGCGCCAATAGGTTTGCTCCCCATGAAAACCATCCATAGCGACGATCACCGCCTCCACCACGCCGCCGGCGAATTCATTTTCGGCGAATTCAGGCCGCCTTTTGAAAAGCCCGAACGCGTCGAACTTGTCATCGAGCGTATTGGCGAGGTTGGGCTGGGCGAGATCATCCAGCCGGTCACATATCCCGATGCCAAGATCACTGCGGTGCATGATGCCGGGCTGGTCGCGTTCCTGGAAAGCTGCCACCGCGAATGGGTTGCCGCCGGTCGCAAGGGCGATGCCAATTCGTTCTCCTTCCGCGCGCGCCGCATGCGCGATGACCGGATACCGACCCATGTCGATGGCAAACTCGCGCACTACGCCTTCGACCAGGGTGTACCGATCACGGCCACGAGTTGGACCGCGATCCGGACCGCCGTCGATGTCGCGCTGACGGGTGCTGATCTGGTGCTGAAGGGCGACACATACGCCTTCTCGCTGTGCCGGCCGCCCGGTCATCATGCGGGTAAGGATTACTATGGCGGCTATTGCTATCTGAACAACGCCGCTATCGCGGCCCAGCATGCCCTGGATAGTGGTGCGAAGCGCGTCGCCATCCTTGATGTCGACTATCACCACGGTAATGGCACCCAGGACATTTTCTATGACCGCAGCGATGTATTCTTCGCCTCGCTGCATGGCGATCCCGAGACGGAATACCCGTTCCTGCTCGGTTGGGCGGATGAGCGGGGTGTCGGAGCCGGCGAGGGCTTCAACGCGAATTATCCGCTGCCCTGGGGCTCAGATTATTCGTCCTGGGGCCCCGCCCATGACGATGCGTGCCGGCGGATCGAAGCCTTCGCGCCCGACATTGTGATCGTCTCGCTCGGTGTCGACACGTTCAAGGATGACCCGATCTCCAAATTCAAGCTCGCCAACGAGGACTACCTGAAGATGGGCGAGCGCATCGCCAAGATCGGCCGGCCGACGCTGTTCGTGATGGAGGGCGGCTACGCTGTCGCCGATATCGGCATCAATGCGGTCAACGTGCTGCAGGGCTGCCAGAATGCGTGAGCTGGTATAACCCGACATTGAGCAGGCCGGTGGCGAAGCCGGCCTCGCAATAGCTCAGATAATACTCCCACAGGCGCTTGAACCCGGGATCGAAGCCGAGCGCGTGAATGGCGGGCCATTGCGCCTCAAAGCGCCGCCGCCATTCGGCCAGTGTACGGGCATAGCTCGCCCCGAATGTCTCAGTCGATTGCAGGGTCAGTCCGGCCCGTTCGATCTGGTTCACCAACACAGGCTCGGATGGCAGCATGCCGCCCGGGAAGATATGGCGCTGAATGAAATCAACCCCCCGGCGATACGCCTCGAAGCGCGAATGGTCGATCGTGATGATTTGCAGCACGGCGACGCCCGTGGCCGACAGGCTGCGGCGCAACACTTCGAAATAGTGCGGCCAATAGTGTTCGCCGACCGCCTCGAACATCTCGATCGACACGACGCGATCAAAGCGCCCTTCGACATCGCGGTAATCCTGCAGCCGGAAATCGGCAGCGTTCTTCAGGCCCGCCTGCTCGATGGTCGCTTGAGCATGCGAAAGCTGCTCGGTCGATAGGGTCAGGCCGGTGACTTGGGCGCTATGGCGTTCAATCAGATGCCGGGCAAGGCCGCCCCAGCCGAGGCCGATTTCGAGGATACGTTCGCCACCTTGGAGCTTCAGCAGTTCAGCCACCCGCGCCTGCTTGCTCAATTGGGCTTGTTCCAACGACTGGTCGGCAGAACCGAACAGCGCAGAGGAATAGCTCATCCCCTGATCGAGCCAATGCCGGTAGAACTCGTTACCGAGATCATAGTGGTAGGCGATGTTGCGCCGGCTGCCCTTATGCGAGTTGCGCGATCTGAAATGGCCCAATTGGCGGAGCGCCTTTAAGGGACCGAACCCAGTGCTGGCATCCTCCAACCGGCGCAGATTGAGCGCCATCATTTCGATCAGCCGGGGCAGATCGGGACTGGACCAGTCGCCATCGCGATAGGCCTCGGCAAAGCTGATATCGCCGCCGATCAAGCTGCGCCAAGCCGCCCGCCAGCGATGCAGGACCAGATGCCCTTGTGGCCCGGCAATCGGGCCGTGATGTTCGATCCTGCTGCCATTGGGCAGCTCAACGATAAGACTGCCAATTTCAATCTGTGCGACGGCACGTTTGACGAAGCGCTCGGCGAGGCTGCGGCGCAGTGGGTCCATGCCGCGATCAGGGCCAAATAGATGTCCATGCGCTAGCGCTTGACCGTCGTCGTTCACGCTCATCTGATCACCGCTTCCGTTATCACGCCATCCCATTGCGCCGCCGGCGATACGCTCCACGGGCGCGAGACACCGCCCAGGCTTTCCGCGACCGCCAACCCACTACCGAGCCCATCCTCATGGAACCCGGCACCGAAATAGGCACCACAATACCAAGTATGCCCCACACCCTGCAGCGATGACAGATGGCGTTGCGCACGCAGGGCCGCCGCATCGAATTGCGGGTGTTCATACCACTCGCTGGCAAGGATGCGATCCGGCTGCGGCATGCGCTGCGGATTAAGTGTCACGAACAGCGGCGCCGTCTCCGTCAGGCCCTGCAACAGGTTCATCCAATAGGTGATTTCCGGCGCTGGGTGAGCCTGGCGTTGGACGTAATTCCAGCTCGACCAGACGCGCTTGCGTTTGGGCATGAAGCGGTCATCATCATGCAGGACTGCGAAGTTGCGCGCATAGCGGAACGGGCTGAGCAGCGAGGTCTCTGCGTCAGTCGGATCGTCGAGCAAAGCAAGCGCTTGATCGGCATGGGTCGCGATTACGACGTGGTCGAAACGATGAGTTTCACCTTGGGTATCGCGGATCTCGACGCCCCCAGGCAAGCGCCGGATTTTGGTGACGCCGGTATTCAAGCGAACCTGACCCGCGTAAGGGCGGGTGAGTTTGCCGACATATGCGGCACTGCCGCCGATCACCGTCCGCCAGATCGGCCGGTTCGTGAACTTCAGCAGCCCGTGATTTTGATAAAAACGCATGATCGCGTGCGCGGGATAGGCGCGGATATCGGCCGCTGAGGCTGACCATATGGCGGCAGCCATGGGGATGAGATGGCGTTGTTGAAAAGCCTGGCCATAGCCCTTCCGATTCAGATAGTCGCCGAGACTGATCAGATCGTGATCTGCCTGCGCAAGGTCGCCCGGCGCCTCACGAAAGAAGCGCTCCAAATCGCGCAGCATCGACCAGAATTGCGGTCTCAGCAGGTTTCTCTTCTGCGCGAACAACGCGCCGAGGCTGCCGCCGCCATATTCAAACGCGCCATCCCCAAGCGATGCGGCGAACGACATTTCGGTCGGCCGCGTCGGGACGTCCAGGTGCCGGAACAGCTCCGTCAGATTAGGATAGTTCGTCTCGTTATAGACGATGAAGCCGGTATCGACCGGCACAACGCCGCCTTCGCGATCAACCCTGACGGTGTTGGCGTGCCCACCCATCCGGCGATCCTGCTCGAACACCGTCACACGGTGGTTTTGATTAAGCAGCCAAGCCGCAGCCATGCCGGAAATGCCCGTGCCAATGATGGCGATGCTCAGGGCCGGGGTGGGGATATCCATGCGACTCCAATTCCTATTAGGACTCGAGATAGCTCCCTTATGCAATTTGGCGATGGTTTATCGAAAATTTGCTGCGCCAGACGTTAGGCGTGCCCCGCCGGCAAGGCGCCGAGACGCCGTAACTCCGGCATTTTGATCATAATGAAGGCGGGCAGTTCCTTGTTCAGAAACACCGGCACGTCGTTGGGTTCGATAATCTGACCGGTCTCCAACTGAATTCCGCGCCCAAGTTCGCCCAAGCGTTCGGTGACGAAGCCGACGGCACCGTTGGCATCGGTCGCGACTGTTCCAGCGGCGAGCAATGTTTCAAGCACGCTGAGCTGAATGCCCCCACCGGTCGCGGGCGTTGCGAGCCAAGAACCCTCGCCGATCGACACCGCCATGTCCAACGCGAGGCGATTGAGCCTGGTGATGCCTGCGGCGGCCTGGCTCGCTTCGGGAGATCTGAAGGGAGCGACCTGATCGGATAACAGAAGCCAGCGAAGCGCCGCGAACGTTGTCGACGGTTCGTCCTGTGTGCCCGACAAGATCTCGGCAAGCGACAGGGTATGTTCGCGCACCCGGGCGAAGAGCTTTTCGGCACCTGCCGGCAGGTTGACAGAGCCGATCGGCAACACGCATTCGGCGGCAAAGCTTTCCACCAGCGGTGCCCGGGCGACATAGACCGTCTCGCGCAAGGCGGCCATGTCGAGCGGCAGGATTGGTGTCGCTCCCTTAATGAACAAATCCCGGCGATGCGAGGTGTTCATTAGCAGATCGCGCAGCAATTGCCGCTGTCCAGGCTCAGGCAGGCTTAGAAACACCTCGCGATAGGCTGCCGGGATGACCGAATCGTTGAACATCAATGGCAGGATAGTGGTGTTCAGGAAGCCGAGTTTGGCTTCATTCAGGCTTGCCGCCACCTCGGTGAAATAGACTGCACTCCAGGGCGCGTTGATATATTCATGCGCGATCCGGCCATCATTGAGGGCGAGAATGCTTTTCACCGCGTCGGCGAAGCCCGGGATCGCCGTATCAGGTCCGGTCGGGTTATCCTGCAAGTGCTGCAACAGCATCCGGCCGATCCGCGCCCTTTGGCCGCCCTGGGCGCCAGTCGGGGTGAGTTCACGCAGGACGCGCACGGCATGGGCCATCGCAGCCTTGCCGGGATAGGCATTATAGCTGACGAAGCTAATACCGCCGACCCGGAGGGCTCGGCGCAAGAACCCGATGACTGCCGCGCGTTCCGCCTCACCCACCCGGGTCCACAGCCCGTGCAGCACGATGAAATCGAAGGGTTCGGCGGCGACGTCATCCAATTCGGTCAGGGCATTATCGAGGAACACCACATTGTTCAGTCCGGCGCGCTGGGCAAGCTCGCGCGCGCGGGCGACCTGAACCGGATTGTCTTCAATGCCGACAAATCGTCCATGTGGGAAATTCGCCGCCATCAACAGCAGGATCGACCCGTTGCCGCAGCCAAGCTCGCAATAATGAAACGGTGATTCCGGAACAGGTGCGGTAATGCCCGATAGGGCGGCGACAAATTGAATGTGGGTCGGGCTCAGCTGGTGGCATAGACGCGCGGTATAGCCGAGATCGCTGACCTCTCCCTCGCTCCACGATGCAGACATAGGCTATCCTTTTGATACCGTCTGATAAATTGACTTTACCTGCTCCCCGCCCAATCAGCGAGGGATAAGTTTCCCGGCGCCGACATGCTCCGTAACTTACAGCCCGACTCTTTCGAACAGAAAATCCCCGGTAGAGCAGGGTGAGGATGCCATGAACCGCGACAAGCTCATTCAATCCAAGCAGCTTTGGGCTCGTGAGGGGCGGTTACTGGTGCCGCGCGAGCAATTGGGCGAGGCGAAAAGGTTGCCGCCAGGCCAGCACCTTGTGCGCGACTGGCCGGTGCTCGATATCGGGACGGAACCCAATATCATGCAGGCGGACTGGCATGTGACGATCGGTGGCAAGGTGGGTCAGCCGGTCGATCTCGGCTGGCGCGACTTCTCCAACTTGCCTCAGCGTGACAGCGTGTCCGATATTCATTGCGTGACCGGCTGGTCGCGCTACGACAATCAATGGCGAGGTGTGTCGACTGGCGATCTGCTGGCTGTCGTCAAACCAAGCTGGGAGGCGCGCTTCGTCATCCTGCGCAGCTTCGACAGCTATTCTACCACGCTCAGCATCGAGGATTTTTCCCATTCGGCGGCGATCCTGGCGACCCATTGGTCGGGCAAGCCGCTGACCCGGTCACACGGTGCGCCGGTCCGTCTGATCCTGCCGCATCTGTATCTGTGGAAAAGTGCGAAGTGGCTGCGTCATATCTGGTTTACCGACAAGGACGCGCCGGGATATTGGGAACAGCGTGGCTATCACAAGCGTGGCGATCCCTGGCGCCAGCAACGCTACGGCTCGTCGAGCTAGCGCTGCATTTAGTGGGGCGAGGGCGCCTTATCGGGCGTGATCACGTCGAATTTCATCACACCGGGATCGACCGGCCGGGCGGCGTCCTGCTCGCGCTGCGCCGCAATGGCCGCGTTGTGACCAATCGCCGAGGCGATTTTGGCCATCATCAAGCCTGATTCATAGGTCAGGATCACCCAATAGGACCCGGCAGCCGCCGCGAGAAAAATGATTATTTTCAGCGGCCAGGGCAGGCCTGGAAAGCGAAACGACTGAGACATGGATGGAGGCTTTCTCCAGGAGATACGCAACAATTGGGGTTCATAGTCGTTTGATTCTAGGGTAGCCGATTGGCGCTCGTGGCCGCTGCAGCGTATAACCATCTTATTGATTGGTCGGAAGGATTATCATCGTGTCGAAAAGCTTAAAAGCACTGCTGGTTGCAACAACTCTTATTTTGGGCGCGTCGGATGCGTTCGCCGCCTCCGACCCGCAGGACGTTGTTGATTCGAGCTGGTTGACGATCGGTCACTTGAGGAAGGATCCCGAATTCGGCGTCGCCAAGGACCTGCTTAGCCGGGCGCGCGGCGTCATGATCATCCCCAATCTGTTCAAGGGCGGGTTCATTTTTGGCGGCGAGGGTGGTGACGCGGTGCTGTTGGTGCGCGATGCGCAGAACAATTGGAGTTCGCCCGCTTTCTATACGCTGACTGCGGCCTCGTTCGGCCTGCAGATCGGTGCCGAGACGGCGGAAGTCGTGCTGTTCTTGATGAACCAGGGTGCCGTCAATTCCTTCATGGCCGATGAGGTCAAGCTAGGCGCGCAGGCCGGTTTAGCGCTGGTCACGCTGGGTTCCACGGCGGAGGCGGCGACGACCACCAATCTCGGCGCCGATATCTATGTCTGGTCGTCGTCGAGCGGGCTGTATGCCGGCCTGACGCTGGATGGCAGCTATGTGAAGCCGCGCGACAGCTTCAATGCGGAATATTACGGCCACGCTGAACTGCCGGCCGATATTCTGGTCAAGCGAGAGGTCAGCAATCCTCGCGCGGCGCAACTGCAACAGGCGCTGACCCCGGCGCCATAGAGTGCAATCGGTTCAGCTTTACTTGAACCGATCAGACACTAGGCCGAACAATCCGGGCGGCAGCGGCAGGAAGGCGGGCGTGGTCGATTGATACACCCTGAATTCCGCGCCGCGCGACCGCGCCATCAGCTTCTCCATTGGCGGAATTCCGGAGACGTGGACGAGCAGCCAGTACATCTGGACCGGTCCCGCCAACGCGATGACCCACCAGAAACTGTGAAAAGACGGATCGAAGGCCAGTATCGGGTAGGCGCACCAGCCTAGCCATTCGAAGAAGAAATTCGGATGGCGCGACCATGCCCATAAGCCGATGCGGCAGATGCCGCCATGATTGGCGGGGTCCGCCTTGAACCGCCGCAACTGCCGATCGGCCAGCGTCTCGCCGGCAAAGGCGGCGGCAAACAACGCAATCCCGGCGATGTCGTAAACGAGCCGACCTTGGGCATGATTGCGCGCGGCGGCAAAGGCGACGAGCGCCAGGATGAACCCGGCCAGCGCCTGGATCTGGAGAAACCGGAACATCCGCGCCTGAAAACGCTCCCCCCACTCCGTCCGGAATTCGGCGTAGCGCACATCCTCCCTGGCGCCACGCCAGACGCGGCCGAACAAGTGGGCGCCTAGGCGAAGCGACCAGATGGCCGGCAGAAGTGCCACCAATACCTGCTGGAAGCCAGGAACCGGCGCATCGGCGATCGGCGTCAGAGCTAGAAGCGTGGCGGCAGCCCCGGTGCCGAAGGACCAGAAGACATCGACCCACCCGGCATTATCGCTCAGCAATTGCACAATCCAGGCGATCGTCATGATCGCTGACAGGCCGGCTGCCACCAGCACGATCAGGATCAGTGCACTAATGGCGAACCTCCCATGACAGGGTGCGTTTCTCTAGGGTTTGCAAAGCAAATTGACCTCGTAGTAATCGCAATTCGCCATCTCGCAAGCATCAAGCGTGAGCGGCGTCGTCTTCGCGATACAGGCATCGCTTTCCGGGTTTTTCGCGCATTTCTCCGCGATCGAGGCCTTACAATCGACCGGCTTGCTAACCAGACTGTCGATCAAGCGACCGCTGCACCCAGTATCGGAGATCAACAGCCGGATGAACAGCAGGTGCGTTAAGTAAGGTGTGCAGCTTTCATGCTCGGTCAAGGCCACGGCCTTCTCGCGATTGGAAAGCGGCGGCGGGTCGTCAAAGATTGAGCAGCCTGAAAGCAGCGCCACCATCGTCGCCGCCAGTATTTTTCTGATCACAATGCTCTACCTTGCCAATTCCCCGAAGCCCCCAAGCGTTAGGTGAACTGGTGCCGCAACTCAATAGATTGCTCAGGCGTGGCAAGGGGAATTTTTTGGGTCGAACCCCGTCACAAAGTGCTTGCCTCTGGCGGCTAGCGGTTTCGTGCTGCATAAGTTTGTATGGCGGCAGCGAACAGCCCTGGGGAAGGGGGCTGCCGTGCTGACAGAATCGGAGACAGGGATGGATAGCGTAAAGGCCGTGTTCGTCGATCCGGCCACGCCTGGCAAGCTCAAGATCGGCGCGTTTCCGGCACCGGTGCCCGATAGCGACGAGGCTATGATCCGCGTCCATGCAATCTCGCTCAATCGCGGTGAGTTGAATTACGCGATGCTTGGCATAGGCAGTACCAGACCGGGCTGGGATTTGGCCGGCGTAGTCGAAACCGCCGCTGCCGATGGCTCTGGCCCGGCAGTGGGTGCTAGGGTGGTCGGCTTCCTGCCGAGCGGAGCCTGGGCTGAATTCGTCGCCGTGCCGACGAATGCGCTGGCGGAAATCCCGGACAGCGTTTCTTTTGCCCAGGCATCGACCTTGCCGGTCGCTGGGCTGACCGCCTTATACGGTCTTGAAATCGGCGGACCGCTGCTTGGCCGCAAGGTTCTGGTGACCGGTGCTACCGGCGGTGTCGGCCATTTCGCGCTTAATCTGGCGCGCGCTGCCGGCATGGAGGTGATCGCGACGGTGCGCAAGCCGGAGCAGATCGTCAGCGTCAAGATCGCCGGCGCGCATGAGGTGGTGGTGGGCGAGGAAGAGAGCGAATGGGCGCGCTTCGCACCCTATGATTTGGTCATGGAGTCGGTCGGCGCGCAGTCGCTACGCCATGCCATGCATATGATCGCCCAGCAAGGCGTGATCGTCTTGTACGGCGCCGCTGGTGGCGGGACGACAACCTTCGATGCGAATAAATTCTACCCGATGGCCGCAAAGCTCTATGGCTTCAACCTGTTCGTCGAATGCCGCGACAAGCCGGCGAGCGATGGGCTGGCTCGGCTGCTTGCGCTGACCGCAAAAGGTGTTGTCCAACCACCGATCGAGATCGAGGCGCCCTGGACCGATATCGCCGCAATCGGCCAGAAAGTGCTCAATCGCGGGATCAGCGGTAAGGCTGTGTTGCACCTCGCCTAGGGCGTATCGAACCGCGCCTCGACGGAAACGCCGTCGTCACTCTGCTTGACGTCCAACTCCGTCGCTTCATAGCTCTGCTGATTGTCCCGTCCGGGACGGAGATGGATCAGGCACTCGTCGTTCTCCACCCATTTATCGAACTCGACGGTGCCATAGAGCGGTAGCTGATAGCTGAGACGCTTGGTGATCTGGCCGTCCGCCGTACTCCAGACCTCAAACCCGTTGAAGCTGGACGGTTCGTCTGGCGATTGCGAAATGGTGACGAAGGTAACGCGATCGGGCGACCAGATCGGTGCGCCGGCCAGAATATGCGTCGCCCCGGTCGCGTCATCGACCATCAAGTAGCGGAAGCCCTTGAGCAGCTTGATATAAAGCAGGTAGATGCCCGGCTCCTTGTAATAGGTGACGAGGGTTTTGTGATTGTTGCAGCTCAGCAAATCCTCGACTTCAGCGCATTTAGGGGCATCGGCGACCTCGATTTCGCTGCCGTCATGCAGCCTCAGGAACAGGCTGTCCTGGGTCCGCCT
>CAIZEE010000549.1 GCA_903931835.1 uncultured Elstera sp. | reverse complement strand
GCCCGGCTACCCGTTCACCCGGCTCGGCTACACCTATGACTGGAACCCGGCGCTGACCGATCATTACGGCACGACCGAGTTTCTGATCGCACCGGGCACGAAGGCGACAGTGACGGCGGAGAGCGGGACCGACGCGTATTGTGCGTTGCCCAAATGACAAAGACACCCTTTCTCGTCTCGTATGATTATGGAACAGGTGGAGTGTGGGCTGTGGTCTGCGCGCGGTCCGAAGTCGAAATCGTGAAGAAGTTCCCAAAAGTTGTCGTAGTTAAAGAGTTGCCAGCTTGGATGAGCTTGGATCGGTACAATAAGCTCGTAAAGGATACGAGTTATGACATCGATCTTCCGCCACAGGGTTGGATGGTGACCCTGTAGAGGCTCGCCCTAATGATCGAAATGAGATACCCGCACGCCCGGCTCGATGCGCTGGGCGACTCGATCATGGCGGTGGCGATGAAGCTGCTGGTGCTCGATGTGCGCCAGCCGAGTGATTCTAATGCGACGATCATCTCGCCTCACATCGCGCGGCGGACCGGACGGCATAAGACGGTTTAGGCTTGGCCGAACCCGGCGGCTTTCAGTAACGCTCCGATTTCGTCCAGTACCGCCGGGTCCTCGATCGTCGCCGGCATGCGGACCGGCGTGCCGTCGGCCAGGCTGCGGATCGATTGGCGCAGAATCTTGCCCGATCTGGTCTTGGGCAGGCGGTCGACGACCAGCACGCGTTTGGGCGCGGCGATGGCGCCGATCTGGTCGCGGATGCGCTGGGCGATGTCCTGCTCGATTGCGGCATGGGTTTTCCGGTCGGTGCCGGCGCGGAGCGTGATCAGGCAGAGCGGCACCTGGCCCTTGATCGCGTCCTCAACGCCGACCACGGCGCATTCGGCGACGGCGGGGTGGCCGGCCACGGCTTCCTCCAGCCCACCAGTCGACAGGCGATGGGCCGCGACATTGATCACATCGTCGGTGCGCGTCATGACAAAGATATAGCCATCCTCATCGATGTAACCGGCATCGCTGGTCGCATAATAGCCGTCGAACTGGCTGAGGCAGGATTTGATATAGCGGTCATCGGCCTGCCAGAAGGTCGCCAGTGATCCGGGCGGCATGGGCAGTTTGATCACCAGATTGCCGATCTCGCCAACCGGTGGGGGCACACCGTCGGCATCGAGCACGCGGACATCCCACCCCGGTGCTGGGCGAGCCGCCGATCCGGGCTTGATCGGCAGGGCACCGTGACGGAGGCTATTGCCGGCGATCGGCCAGCCGGTCTCCGTCTGCCACCAATTATCGACGACCGGGATTTTCAGCTTTTCCTGCGCCCAAAGCAGCGTCGGCGGATCGCAGCGTTCGCCGGCGAGGAACAGGGCGCGGAGGTTTTCGAGATCGAAATGCGCGATGTACTCGCCATCGCCATCCTCCCGCCGGATCGCGCGAAATGCGGTGGGTGCGGTGAACATTGTCGCGACGCGATGCTGCTCCGCCACGCGCCAGAAGGCGCCGGCATCGGGCGTGCCGACCGCCTTGCCCTCATACAGCACGGTGACGGAGCCGCGCAGCAGCGGCGCATAGACGATATAGGAATGGCCGACCACCCAACCGACATCGGATGCGGTGAACATCACCTCGCCCGGCGCCATGTTGAAGATGTTCGCAAAGCTCCAATGCAGCGCCACGGCATAGCCGCCATGATCGCGCACCACGCCCTTAGGCGCTCCCGTCGTGCCCGAGGTGTAGAGGATATAAAGGGGATCAGTCGCCAGCGTATCGGCGCAGGGGGCGGGCTCGGCACCAACCAGCGCCTCATCCCAGGTCAGGTCGCGGCCGGGCACCATCGTGGCTTCTGCCTGCGACCGTTGCAGGATGATGCAATGGCGCGGCTTGGCCGTTGCCATGTCGATCGCGGCGTCGAGCAGCGGCTTATACGGCAATATCTTCTTACCCTCGATACCGCAAGAGGCCGAGACGATCACCACGGGCGCCGCATCGTCGATGCGCGTCGCGAGCTCGTTCGAGGCGAAGCCGCCGAACACGACCGAATGCACAGCGCCGATCCTGGCGCAGGCGAGCATCGCCACCAGCGCCTCCGGCACCATCGGCATGTAGATCACGACGCGGTCGCCCTTGGTTACGCCGAGGTTCGCCAGAGCACCGGCGAAGTGCGACACGCGCTCCAGCAGATCGGCATAGCTGATCCACAGCATCGACTCAGTGACCGGGCTGTCATAGATGATCGCTGTCTGCTTGCCACGGCCGCTTGCGACATGCCGGTCGAGCGCGTTGTAGCAGATGTTGAAACCGCCGCCGGGGAACCAGCGGTAGAGCGGCGCCTTGGAGGTATAGAGGACACGGTCGAACGGCCGCGTCCAGGTCAGTGCCTCTGCCGCCTCCCGCCAGAATGCCTCCGGATCGTCGATTGAGCGACGATAGACCGCGTCATAGGGGTGAGGTGTCGCCACGTTGGTCACCGAGCTTTTTTCATTATTATAGACGGATTTCCTCATCCCAAAAGTCGCCCAATTTTGAATAATTGTCGACAAAAATATTGACGGGGCGGTTGGGGAGGTCTAGCCATCAGATATGACCTCAACCCTGATGCAGGCACTGACTGAGACGCCGGAAGCTGGTGGCGATACCATGGCCGACCGGTTGTTCGATCTGTTGAGCGAGGCCATCATCAATGGCGAGATGGCGCCCGGTACGCGTATCCGCGAGCCGGATCTGGCGGCGCAATACGGCACCAGCCGTGCGCCGCTGCGTGAGGCGCTGCGCCGGCTGGAGGAACGCAAGCTGATCACCCGCACGCCGCGCATGTCGGCGCGGGTGACGGTGGTGACGCCGGCGCTGATCGCGGAGATTTATGCGATCCGGGAGGTGCTGGAAGGGGTGGCGGCGCGTGAAGCGGCCAACCGCGTCACCGATGCCGATATCGCGCATCTGCGCAGCCTCCTGATGTCACACAAATCGCAGTTCGACGGTCATAATGTCGACACTTATCGCATGGGCAGCGCCGATGACGATTTCCACTTCTTCATCATCCGGTGCAGCGGCAATTCAGCGCTGATCCACATCCTATGCGACGAGTATTACAATTTGATCCGCCTGTTCCGGCGGCAGCATCGGCTGGTCGGCGGGCGGGCGCAGCGCGCCTTCATCGAACATCAACGCATCGCGGATGCGATTGCCGACCGCGATGGCGAACTCGCCGAAATACTGATGCGCCGCCATATCGCCGCCGCCCTGGACGGGCTGCTGCATGCCGTCGCGGCTTCCCCCATAGCGATCAATCAAGGTGAGGCACCATGAAGCTGCATGACGTGAAGGTTCACCCGGAAAAGGACCGTCTGGCGCGCGCCGACCAGTTCGCCTGGAAAATCGCGGAGGTTGCGTCCGACCCCGTGGCGGTCGAGCCCGAGGTCACCGACATGATCATCAACCGGATGATCGACAACGCCGCCGTCGCCATCGCCTCGGTCAACCGGCATCCGGTCGTAACGGCGCGCGCGCAGGCGCTGGCCCACCCGCGCCCGGGTGGAGCGACGGTGTTCGGCCTAGGCCCCAATGTGCGCGTCCATGCCGAATGGGCCGCCTGGGCGAATGGCACGGCGGTGCGCGAACTCGATTATCACGACACGTTTCTGGCCGCCGATTACAGCCATCCGGGCGACAACATTCCCCCCATCCTGGCGGTGGCGCAGCAGACCGGACAGAACGGCCATGATCTCGTGCGCGGCATCGCGACGGGGTACGAGATCCAGGTCAATCTGGTCCGCGCCATCTGCCTGCATCAGCACAAGATCGATCATGTGGCGCATCTGGGACCCTCGGCGGCGGCCGGTATCGGCACGATGCTGAAACTCGATACGGAGACGATCTATCAGGCGGTTCAGCAGGCGCTGCACGTGACGACCTCTACCCGCCAGAGCCGCAAGGGCGAGATCAGCTCGTGGAAGGCGTTCGCGCCATCCCATGCCGGCAAGCTCGCGATCGAAGCAGTTGACCGCGCCATGTATGGCGAGGGCGCGCCCAGCCCGATTTATGAGGGCGAGGATTCGGTGATCTCCTGGATGCTCGACGGGCCGAAGGCGCATTACATCGTGCCGCTGCCGGAAAAGGGCGAGCCCAAGCGCGCGATCCTCGATACCTATACGAAGGAGCATTCGGCGGAATATCAAAGCCAGGCGCTGATCGACCTGTCCTTCGGCCTCGGCAAACAGGTCAAGAACTGGGACGATGTTGAGGATATTCTGATCGAGACCAGCCATCACACGCATTACGTGATCGGCACCGGCTCGAACGATCCGCAGAAATTCGATCCCAAAGCGTCGCGCGAAACGCTCGATCACTCGATCATGTATATCGTCGCGGTGGCGCTGCAGGACGGGTTCTGGCACCACGTCAAATCCTATGCGCCGGAACGGGCCCAGCGCCTCGACACGGTGCGCCTGTGGCAAAAGATTCATACGATCGAGGATAAGCGCTGGACCGAGCGTTACCACTCCACCGATCCGGCGGTGAAGGCATTTGGCGGCCGCATCATCATCCGGATGAAGGACGGCTCGGAGATTTCGGGCGAAATGGCGGTGGCCAACGCCCACACGCTCGGCGCCACACCGTGGGTGCGCAAAAACTATATCGCCAAGTTCGAGATGCTGACCGCCGGTATTCTCGATCCAGGCGAGGCGAAGCGCTTCCTCGACACGGTGCAGGCCTTGCCGTCGCTGAAGGCGGCGGATCTGGACGGATTGACCGTCGCCTTGCCGGAGCGGGCGCTCGCGGTATCAGAACATTCCGGCATTTTCGCTTGGGCTTGAGGAGCGATCGATGAGCGAGAGTCAGACCGCACCGAAGCCCAAGAAATCCGTCGCTTTATCCGGCGTCGCGATCGGCAATACCGCGCTCTGCACCGTCGGGCGCACCGGCAATGATCTGCATTACCGGGGCTACGACATTCTCGATGTCGCGGAGGAATGCGAGTTCGAGGAGATCGCCTATCTGCTGATCCACGAGCATCTACCGAACCGCGCCGAGCTTGCCGAGTACAAGGCGAAACTGCGTTCCTATCGCGGCATTCCGGCCCCCGTGAAAGCGGTCTTGCGCGAGCTGCCGGCCTCGACCCATCCGATGGACGTCATGCGCACCGGGTACTCGGCCTTGGGCTGCGTGCTGCCGGAGAGGGAGGATCACAACATCGCCGGCGCCCGCGATATTGCCGATCGGCTGATCGCCTGTGGCGGCTCGATCCTGCTCTATTGGTACCATTGGGCGCATCAGGGCCGCGAGATCGAGGTCGAGACCGATGACGACACGGTTGGCGGCCATATCCTGCATCTGCTGCATGGTGAGAAGCCGAAGGAGAGCTGGGTGCGGGCGATGCACACCTCGCTGATCCTCTATGCTGAGCATGAGATGAATGCGTCCACCTTCGCGGCACGGGTCGTCGCCGGCACCGGCTCCGACATGTATTCTGCAATCGTCGGCGGCATCGGCGCGCTGCGCGGCCCCAAGCATGGCGGCGCCAATGAGGTCGCGTTCGAAATTCAGACGCGCTACTCCGGTCCCGACGATGCGGAGGCGGATATCCGGCGGCGGGTGGCGGCGAAGGAGGTGGTGATCGGCTTTGGCCATCCGGTCTACACCATCTCCGACCCGCGCAACATGGTGATCAAGGGCGTCGCCAAACGCCTGTCGGATGAGGCGGGATCGAGCCGGATTTACGACATTGCCGAGCGGCTGGAATCAGTCATGAAGGAGGTAAAGAACATGTTTCCGAACCTCGATTGGTTCAGCGCCGTCTCCTATCACATGATGGGTGTGCCGACCTCGATGTTCACGCCGCTTTTCGTGATCTCCCGCAACTCGGGCTGGGGTGCCCATGTGATCGAGCAGCGCATCGACAACAAGATCATCCGCCCCTCGGCGAATTATGTCGGCCCGGAAGATTTGACCTTCGTGCCCCTCGCCCAGCGTTCCTGAAGAAAGGATCACTTCGCATGACCTATCTGATCGCGGCCGACCTGCCCACGAAACCCGCCGGCGAGCGCTTCCGGGAATTCCTCGCGCGGCCCGGCATCCTGCAACTGCCAGGCACGCATAACGGTCAATCCGCCTTGCAGGCCAAGGCCGCGGGGTTTGAGGCATCTTATCTGTCGGGTGCTGCGATGACCGCGCAGATGGGCCTGCCCGATCTCGGCATCATCACGGTCGATGAGGTGTGCTTCTTCATCAAGCAGGTCGCGCGCTCCGGCCTGCCGGTGCTGGTCGATGGCGAT
>CAIZEE010000548.1 GCA_903931835.1 uncultured Elstera sp. | reverse complement strand
GGCCGATCTGTTCGTAGGCCAAGGCAACCGCTTTCGCGTTCAACTCTTCCTCGTGTGCTGCAGCCTTCTCGTTCGTCTCGGCATATCGCTTGGCCGTGGACGTTGCGTCGCTGATCGCGGCGACGAATTCGGGCGACGTATTGGCCGTGCCACGGGTCTTCAAGTCGTCCAGCTTCACCACGGCCGCCTCAAAATCAGTGACGCTCGCGACAAAATCGGCGAATAACTGGCGTCCCGGGCCTGGCCGCAGCCGCGACTGCAAATCGGCGGTCTGTGTTTTAATGTCGGCAAACGCCTTGTCGCGCGCTTTCAGATAACTCTCATCACCTGTCGCGACGTAGGTCCAGGCTTGGACGCGGCCTTGCCTTACGGTTAGCAACATGTCCTTCAGGCTGACCACGATACCCGAGGTGCGCTTCGCCTCGGCAACCGCATTATTGATCGCATTGCCGGCAACGAACGCATAACTGCTGATGATACACAGCATAACGATCAAAATGCCAAAGCCGACATACAGGCGGGTAGAAATTCTAAGCTTGTCCAGCATTGCATGTTCCCAATAGAAATCGACAATCAGTGATTGTATATGAGTAAAACGGCCATGATGTTATTGTAGAAGTCTTAATAATCGATCAATGCATTTTTGACGAACGCGTCTGTTCGGCGACATGGATTACGAGTGATCTGCTGCTCTGAGTCGCATGCAAATTCGTTAAGCTCGGGTCTGATTCAGGTTCTCAATGGAACAGATCAGACCTTGATCCGACGGACTCGGCCGTTGGCGGATCTACGCGCCTTCTTCAGGAACGCCGCGTTTAAGGAGGGCTAGGATCGCTGCCAGGACGCATCCGGCCACGATGCCTGTCGTCAGATCTTCGACCAGCGTCAGGCCGAAGGTGGTGAGGAGCACGGTGGCTGGCCGCCAGTTGGCGAGAAGCCGAAGGAATTCGGCCTTTTCCGCCATGTTCCAGCACACCACCACCAGGACTCCGGCCAAGGCCGAGAGTGGGATGAATGTGGCGAGCGGCGCTGCAACAAGCATGAACAGCAGGATGAAGCCGGCATGCATTATGCCCGATAGTGGGCTGCACGCGCCGGCGCGGATATTGGTCGCAGTGCGCGCGATCGTACCCGTAACGCTAATCCCGCCAAAGATGGCCGAGCCTATATTGGCGATGCCCTGCGCGACCAGTTCCATGTTCGAGCGGTGCTTGCGGCCGGTCATGCTGTCGGCGACCTTGGCCGATAACAGGCTTTCCACGCCACCCAGTAGCGTGAAGGAAAAGGCCGCAGGCAGAACCTGCAACAATAAATCGGGCGTGATCGGCGGCAATGCCGGCATCGGCAGGCCATGCGGCACGCCGCCAAAGCGGGTGCCAATCGTCGCAATCGGAAGGTGCAGCAGAACGGCGGCGAGCGAGGCCGCTACGACAGCGAACAGCATCCCAGGCCAGGTCGGCCGATAGCGCCTGACGACGAAGATCAGCGCGGCCGATCCGAGACCCACCGCCAGTGTCGCCGGACTAAGGCTGGGAAGCGCCTCTGCCAGCGCCACCAGTTTTGGGATCAAGGTGCCGGGTTCAGTCCCTGCGAGGGTCAGCCCGCCGAGATCCTTCAGCTGGCTCGACAGGATGGTGATGGCGATACCGCAGGTGAAGCCGACCGTGACCGCGTGCGGAATGTGCCGGATCAACGAACCCAGCCTCAAAGCGCCCATCAGCGTCAGCATAAGCCCCGAAAGCAGCACGGTAAGCAGCAGCCCGTCGACGCCGAACTTGGTGACCGTGGCCGCCACCAGCACAATGAAGGCGCCGGCCGGTCCGCCGATCTGGTACCGGCTGCCGCCGAGCGCTGAAACCAGGAAGCCGCCGACGATTGAGGTATAGAGGCCCCGTCCTGGCGAAACGCCGGATGCCACCGCGATCGCCATCGACAAGGGCAGCGCCACAATCGCGACCGTCAGCGCCGCCAGGGCGTCCCTGCGCAACGCGCCAAGGCTGTAGCCCTCCCTGAGCACGGTGGCGAGCTTCGGGAGATACCGGTGTGCTGTTGCGGAACCGTTAGTCATTCTGGGACTCTGGGGGAGACGCTCGATCAACGAGCGCGCATGCATACACTAGCTTAGACACCGGCAGATGGATATAGACCCGTTCGAAGGGGAGCCTCTGGCGCTTTAGACTTTCTCCTCTCCGCCGCTCGGGGCGGAGAGGTCGGGAGAGGGGGGGCTTCGAGCGCAGTCCCCTACTTCTTCAGCTGGCCGACCGCCTCCAGAGTGATCGGCTTCAGCCCGGTTCCGTTATTCTCGGCATATTCGATGATCATTTTGCGCATCCGGGGTTCCCAGAATTTGCGCAAGTGATTGGCCACACCCTCGACGGCTTCGTCATGGGGGTAGCCTGAGAAAAAGTCGGTGATCTGGTTGGCCATACGCAACATGGTCTCAGGGGTCATGACAACTCTGCGGTCTGAAGGGATGCGGGGGTGTGGGTGAGGCCTAGGCGTTCGCCATGGGTGAAGACGATCATGCTGTCGGGGCGGGCGAGCGCCACCAGCGTGATGCCGGCTTTCTCCGCCATGTCGAGGGCGAGGGCGGTGGGCGCTGAGATGGCGACCAGCATGGCGATGCCGACTGCCATGGATTTCTGTACGAGTTCAAAGCTGCAGCGGCTGGTCACCAGCGCGAAACCTTTGGCCGGGTCGATGC
>CAIZEE010000547.1 GCA_903931835.1 uncultured Elstera sp. | reverse complement strand
CCACCGGCATCGAGCCCGATTTCGCGCTAGTGAAGTTCAAGAAGCTCGCCGGTGGCGGCTATTTCAAGATCATCAACCGCGTTGTGCCGGAAGCCCTGCGGACGCTGGGTTATGCCCAAGCGGATATCGACCAGATCATCGACTACGCAGTCGGTCGCGGCACGCTGGATGGCGCGCCCGGCGTCAACCACCAGACGCTGAAGGACAAGGGCTTCCCGCTGTCGACCATCGAGCTGATCGAACAGAATCTGGGCTCCGCCTTCGACATCAAATTCGTCTTCAACAAATGGACACTGGGCGAGGAGTTCTGTGTCAACGGGCTCGGCCTGACCAAGGAACAGCTCGATGACATCTCGCTCGATATTCTGAGCGTTGTCGGATTTTCGCGTGCCGAGATCGACGCCGCCAACATCTATTGCTGCGGCGCCATGACGCTGGAGGGTGCGCCCGGCCTGAAGGACGAGCATCTGCCGGTGTTCGATTGCGCCAGCCCGTGCGGCCGGTTGGGCAAGCGCTTCCTGTCCGATTCGAGCCATATCCGCATGATGGCGGCCGCCCAGCCCTTTATCTCCGGCGCCATCTCCAAGACCATCAACATGCCGAACAACGCCAGCGTTCAGGCCTGCAAGGACGCCTATATGATGTCCTGGCGGCTCGGCCTGAAGGCCAACGCGCTGTATCGCGACGGCTCGAAACTGTCGCAGCCGCTCTCGTCTTCGCTGCTCGACGATGCCGATGACGCCGACGAATTCGCCGAAGCGCTGAGCGAGGCGCCCGCCGCCGCGAAGGCAGCGGCCCTGACGGAGCGCGTCATCGAACGCGTTATCGAGCGGATCCAGGTCGCCAGCCGCAGCCGCATGCCGCAGCGTCGCAAGGGCTACACGCAAAAGGCCATGGTCGGCGGCCATAAAGTCTATCTGCGCACGGGCGAATACGAGGACGGCCGGATCGGCGAGATCTTCATCGACATGCATAAGGAAGGCGCCGCCTTCCGCAGCCTGATGAACAATTTCGCGATCGCGATCTCGATCGGCCTGCAATACGGCGTGCCACTGGAGGAATTCGTCGAGGCCTTCACCTTCACGCGGTTCGAGCCGATGGGCATCGTCGAGGGCAATGAGGCGATCAAGATGGCGACCTCAATCCTCGACTACATCTTCCGCGAACTGGCCGTCTCCTATCTCGGTCGCGACGATCTCGCCCATGCCGAGCCGGCCGATCTGATGCCGGAAACCGTGGGACGCGGATCGCTCGGCGAAAGCCTGCCGGAAGCGCCCGGCATTGACGTCGCCAACGAGGCGCTGCGCCGCGTGACCTCAACCGGCTATGTCCGCTCGCGCCTGACCGTTCACCAAGGCGGCAACCAGCAGCCGGTATCCGCCGTCAGCGGCAATACCGCCCACGCTCTGCACACCCACGAAGCACCGGTCGGCGTGCTGGAATTGGGGCAATCCGACTCGTCAGTCCGCCTCGACCGCATGCGCGAAGCCCGGATCAAAGGCTATGAGGGCGATGCCTGCGGCGAATGCGGCAACTTCACGCTGGTGCGTAATGGGACGTGTTTGAAATGCGCGACTTGCGGTGGCACGACGGGGTGTAGCTAAGCCTCACACCCGGTTAACGCACACCACCCGCCACTTGCCTTCAATGCGGTCGAGCCTGGTCAGCGACCAGTAATCGACCGCGAAGGCGAGTGCGCCGGCGGGCTCTAAGGTGAGAGCGTGGGCCAGCGCCGCACGGATCGTGCCGGCATGGGCGACGGCGACGATGTCGAAACCGTCGTGTAGATCGCTCGTCGCCGCGATAGCGGCAGCCACGCGGACGCATTGCGTGGCGAAGCTCTCGCCACCGGGCGGCGTGGCCTCAGCGGGTGCATCCCAGAAAGCACGATAGGTCGCTTCGCCCGATGCCCAAAGATCGGCATGGGTGGCGCCGGTCCAATTGCCGAAATCCTGCTCGTCAAACGCCGCCATCGCCGTCGCCGGCACATGGGTCAGCGCCTTTGCGCTATCGATCGTCCGCTGCAAGGTACTGGTCAACCAGATGGCACGGTGGGGCAGCAGGCGCTGGACGCGCTCAATCTGCGCGTCATCGCGGCGGATCGTTGCGTCACGCGGCGGCAGCAATCCCAGCGGCGCCTCCAGCGGCGCGTGACGCAGCCACCACCAGCGCGTCGGCCTTACCATAGTGCTGACAGCGCGATCAGCATCGCTGT
>CAIZEE010000546.1 GCA_903931835.1 uncultured Elstera sp. | reverse complement strand
CAATCTGCGAGCTAGGGCCGAAGACGAACGATCGGATAACTGGCGCTCCTGGGGTTTCCGGCAATGGCGTCTCGATCGATATCTGGCGGACAACCCCGCAGATGGTGTCTAGTTGAGGCAGTCTCATCGTCACAATGCGAAGGCAGGCCGTCGCGGATGATCAATCGCATTCTCGTCGTCGATGACGACCCGCATATCCGCGACGTACTGTGTTTCGCGCTGGAAAAGGCCGGCATGACGACGCTGACCGCTCGCGACGGCGTCGAAGCGTTACAGCTTTGCGGCCAAATTGGCGCCGATCTGATGGTGCTGGATATCGGCATGCCCGAGATGGATGGGTTGGAGGTTTGCCGGCAGCTTCGCCGAACCTCGGATATGCCCATCCTATTCCTGTCCGCTCACGACGAGGAGATCGACCGTATTCTGGGCCTCGAAATCGGTGGTGACGACTATGTCACAAAGCCGTTCAGCCCGCGGGAACTGGTGGCACGCATCAAGACCATCTTGAAGCGGGCGAACGGACGAGGACCGGTTATTGGTGCCGCAACGGCGCCGCTGTCGCGCGGGGCTTTAGTGCTCGATCGGGCGGCTCATCGGGTTTCCTTCGATGACAAGTCAGTGCCGCTCACGGCGATTGAATTTGCCATCCTGCAGGCGCTGCTCGTCCGGCCTGGGTTGGTGCTAAGCCGCGAGCAGATTCTTGACGCCGCTTATCCGCCCAACCTTCATGTCTCGGACCGCACGATCGACAGCCATATCCGGAATATCAGGGTAAAGCTGACGCAGGTCGGTTGCGTCGACGTGATCGATACGGTTCACGGCGTCGGCTTTCGTATTGGTGTGTGCGAGGCACAACGTTGACCGTGCGCTCCGGCACCTCACCTTATGTGGCTCGCAAGTGGCGCCCGAGGTTGAGCCTGGTCGTCTTCGCCGTCCTGTCGACAGTATTCTGTTTGCCGCTGATCGGTTTGTATCTGCTGCGGATCGACGAGACTGAATTCGTTCATCAGACCGAGGCGGAGTTGATTGCGCAGGCGGCCGTTCTGGCACCGCTTATGCGCGACGCGATAGAAGCCGGCGTGCCCGGACAGGTTTTCCTCGGTGCTCCGGTCGAACCGAGATCGCGCGACGCACCCCAGCAGATTTCGCCGCAGCTCGACCCCATCCGCGATGCTGTATTGGCGCCGAGGCCGGAGGCGCAAGTGCCAAACACCGCCGCCGATCCGGCATTTCTGGCGGTTGGGGCGAAACTGACAACCGATCTGGTTGAGGCGCAACAGGTGACACTCACCGGGTTCCGACTGCTCGATCCGAACGGCGTCGTCATTGCTGGCCGCGAGGAGATCGGGCAATCGCTCGCTCAGATCGAAGAGGTTCATGACGCGCTGCAGGGGCGATTTCGCAGCGTGTTGCGCCGGCGCCTTCTAAATCACGAGCGTCCGCCGCTCGACTCGATCAGCCGTGGTGCCGATATAAGGGTCTTTGTGGCGATGCCGGTCGTTCTGCACGATCATGTCGCCGGGGTGATTTATCTATCGCGGACACCACCCGATCTGCTGAAGGAACTTTACAGCGAGCGCCGGGCCATTGCCGCCGCTGCTCTGCTCAGCGTCCTGGTGACATCGCTGATCGGTTACGTGTTTCATCGCGCCATTATGCATCCGATAGGCACCTTGATCGCGCGGACGAAGGCGATCGGAAAGGGCGATTGGAGCGCCGTTCGGCCGCTGAAAAGCCATGGCACTGCCGAACTTGCCGAGCTATCCGAAAGCTTCCTTGCGATGGCGGATAGTTTGAACCGCCGCTCCGACTTCCTGTCGACTTTTGCCAACCATGTGTCGCACGAGCTGAAATCACCGCTGACCTCGATCAAAGGGGCGGCTGAATTGATGCGTGATGCAGAGGCAGCTTCCTTGGACGCCGATCCGGCGGCAATGAGCGCTGCCGAGAAGCGGCGCTTTCTCGACAACATCATCGCCGATGTCGACCGGCTATCCGTCGTGGCGCAACGATTGCGCGATCTGGCGCATGCTGAGACGCCGGATCTCACCGACGCAGCCTCTTTCGCCGCAGTTGTCGATGATTTTGTCGGCTCGTCCGCCCCTTTACAGGTGCACCTTGATGGCTTGTTCGATTGTCAGGTTCCGATGTCGGCGATCGATCTCAAGATCGTCCTCTCGCATTTGGCGGATAACGCGATCCAGCACGGCGCCACCAGGCTCGATCTCCACGCCAATGCGCAAGAGGGCATGCTGCGCTTGATCCTGCGCGACAATGGTGCCGGCATATCGCCGAATAATCGGTCGCGAATTTTCGAAAGTTTTTTCACCACCCGCCGGGAAAGTGGCGGTACTGGGATGGGGCTTGCCATCGTTCGCGCCATGTTGGGCGCGCATGGCGGCAGCATCGAATTGCTCGAGACCGATACCGGCACAGCCTTCGCGGTGTCTTTGCCGGCCATCGGGTGAAAGCCAATGCCGCCCCATCCCATCATGCCTTCAAATCCCGTTCCTTCATGCTATCTATGAGCCATGTCATCCAGCACCCCCAACATACCCTTGCTTGACCACCCGCTCGGCGGCATCAGGCCGACGCGGCTGCCCGTGCCTGAGGAAGGCAACCGGCTGGAGATCGTTTCGGAATATGAGCCGGCGGGCGATCAGCCGGCGGCGATTGCGGAGCTGCTCAAGGGCTTGCGCGCGGGCGAACGCGATCAGGTTCTGCTCGGCGTCACCGGGTCGGGCAAGACGTTTACCGTGGCGCAGGTGATCGCGGAGTTGCAGCGCCCGACCTTGGTGCTGGCGCCCAACAAGACGCTCGCGGCGCAGCTCTATGGCGAGATGAAATCCTTCTTTCCGAACAACGCGGTGGAATATTTCGTCTCGTATTACGACTACTACCAGCCGGAAGCCTATGTCGCGCGGACCGACACCTATATCGAGAAGGAATCCTCGGTCAACGAGCAGATCGACCGGATGCGCCACTCCGCCACCCGCGCGCTCCTGGAACGGCGCGACGTCATCATCGTCGCCAGCGTGTCCTGCATTTACGGCATCGGCTCGGTCGAGACTTACAGCTCGATGGTCGTCTCGCTGAAAAAGGGTCAGCGGGTTGAGCGGTCGGCGCTCCTCAAGCAATTCGTCGAGCTACAATACCGGCGCAATGATATGGGCTTTCAGCGCGGCACGTTCCGCGCGCGGGGCGACGGGATCGAAATCTTCCCGGCGCATTATGAGGATCGCGCCTGGCGTCTGTCGCTGTTCGGTGATGAGCTTGAAGCGATCATCGAATTCGATCCGCTGACTGGTGAACGCACGGCCGAGCTCGATAATATCCGCATCTATGCCAACAGCCATTACGTGACGCCGCGCCCGACGCTGCAGCAGGCGATCAAGCAGATCAAAGTGGAGCTCAAAGGCCGCCTGGAAGAACTCTATAAGGATCAGAAACTGCTGGAGGCGCAGCGCCTGGAGCAGCGCACGACCTTCGACCTCGAAATGCTCGACGCCACCGGCTCTTGCGCCGGGATCGAGAACTACTCGCGCTATCTATCCGGCCGTCAACCGGGCGAGCCGCCGCCGACCTTGTTTGAATATCTGCCGGAAAACGCGCTGCTCGTGGTCGATGAAAGTCATGTGACCGTGCCGCAGATCGGCGGCATGTATAAAGGCGACTATGCGCGCAAATCGATCCTGTCCGAATACGGGTTCCGGCTGCCCTCCTGCATCGATAACCGCCCGCTGAAATTCGAGGAATGGGAGGCGATGCGCCCGGAAACGCTGTTCGTCTCGGCAACGCCCGGCAAATGGGAGCTGGAACGGACTGGCGGCGCGTTCATCGAGCAATTGGTTCGCCCGACCGGGCTGATTGATCCGGTCTGTATCATCCGGCCGACCGCCAATCAGGTCGATGATCTGATCGCCGAGTGCAAGGATCTGGCGGCCAAGGGCCAGCGCGTGCTGGTCACCGTGCTGACCAAGAAGATGGCTGAAGCCCCTGACCGAATATATGCACGAGGCGAATATCCGCGTGCGCTACATCCATTCCGATGTCGAAACGCTGGAGCGGATCGAGATCATCCGCGATCTGCGTTTGGGCGCCTTCGACGTACTGATCGGCATCAATCTGCTGCGCGAAGGGTTGGATATCCCCGAATGCGCGCTGGTTGCGATCCTGGACGCCGATAAGGAGGGTTATCTGCGCTCCCGCACGTCGCTGATCCAGACGATCGGCCGCGCCGCGCGCAATATCGACGGCCGCGCCATCCTCTATGCCGATGTCATGACCGACAGCCTGACTTTCGCCATCGACGAAACCAATCGGCGGCGTGAACGCCAACAGGCATACAATGCGGCGAACGGCATCACGCCTGAAAGCATCAAGCGCGGCATCTCCGATATTCTGATGAGCGTCTATGAGCGCGGCGACCATGTGACGGTCGAGACCGGTGTCGCCGATCATCTGGTTGGTCATAACCTTAAAACCGTCATCGCCGATCTGGAAAAGCGCATGCGGGCTGCCGCCGCCGATCTGGAGTTTGAGGAGGCGGCGCGTCTGCGCGATGAGCTGAAGCGGCTGGAGCAACAGGAACTCGGCATGCCGCCGCCCGGATCGCCCGGCAATATGGGCCTCGCCTTCACCAAACAGGACCGGGCGATGGAGGCGCGCGCCAGGCGTTCCGGTGGCGCGATGCCAAAGCGTCAGCGTCGCGGGCGATAAAGCTACCCATGATATAGGCGCGATTCTGATATGCAATTGGCGCATAAAAATACCCTTCAGGACGCGTCCAAATTGAGAGAGGCGGATCAACCGTCGACCGGGATTCGCACTTTCTGGTCGAGCGTGCTTTGAAAGGACGCGTCACAGGGTCGCGGCGTGAAATGGTTAAGCTGGATAGGTGCAGTTCACGATAACTCCGGAAACCGCCATTTGACTGCCTGGATTCATGGAATTGTTGGAGGTCAAGTCGTTTGTGCACAGCCGATCTGGCAATCCGCCGATGTCATGCCGTCCATAAAATCTTCACGCCCACGTCATATGCCGAATGGCGTACGAGCGCCTTGACAAGAACTTGTTATAATAAAATCAATGGCTTAATAAAATTGCATAAAAAACAGGCAGGATGGCCGGAGGGCTGGGAACCGCTTGGGCGGAGGCATTTCTTCGGTGCCTTGTTCACAGACTTATCCACAGGAAACGGGGATATCATTGAGCATGGCGGATTGCCGCCATTCACGGCAAATTTGCCACCGACCAACCGCCGCGCAGGTAGTCCTCAATGACGGCCGAACCATCCCTGGGAGATCTCGACACCGCTGAAACGACACAGGCGATCGGGCTCGCAGTTCTACAGCGCGCGGTTGAGAAATTACCGAATAGTCCTGGGGTTTACCGGATGCTCGATGCGTCGGGTGAGGTTCTCTATGTCGGCAAGGCCCGGGCGCTGAAAAAGCGGGTCACGAGCTACACGCACCCGATCAAGCTGTCGAACCGCATCCGCCGGATGGTTGCCGAGACGGCCAGCCTCGAAATCGTCACGACGCATACCGAGGTCGAGGCGCTGCTGCTCGAGTGCAATCTGATCAAACGGCTGATGCCGCGCTATAATGTGCTGCTGCGCGATGACAAAAGCTTTCCCGATATTCTGGTCACCGGCGATCACGCTTTCCCGCAGATCACCAAGCATCGGGGTGCGCGCAACCGCAAGGGTGAGTATTTCGGCCCCTTCGCCTCGGCGGGCTCGGTCAATAAGACGATCGTGGCGCTGCAGCGCGCCTTCCTGCTGCGCAATTGTAGCGACGCCGTGTTTGCGCAGCGGACCAGGCCCTGCCTGCAATATCAGATCAAGCGCTGCTCCGCCCCGTGCGTCGGCTATATCGACGAGCCGAGCTATCAGGCGCTGGTCGATCAGGCGGCCGGGTTTCTGCACGGCGACAGCCGGGGAGTGCAAACCGAACTCGTCGACCAGATGCAGCGTGCCTCGGACGCGCTCGATTTCGAGACGGCGGCGCGCTACCGCGACCGTATCCGCGCGCTGACGCAAATTCAGGCGCATCAGGATATTCATGTCGAGGGCATCAAGGATGCCGATGTGATCGCCGCCTATCAGGCCGGCGGCGTCACCTGCATCCAGGTGTTCTTCTTCCGTGGCGGCGCCAATTACGGCAACCGCGCCTACTTCCCGAGCCATGATCGAAGCTTGGAGGTTGGCGAGGTGCTGACCTCCTTCATCGGCCAGTTCTACGACGATAAGCCGCCGCCGGCCCTTGTTATGGTCAGTGAGAAACTAGAGGAGCAGGCGCTGCTCGAACAGGCGCTGAGCATCCGGGCCGGTCACAAGGTTACGATGACATGGCCGCAGCGCGGGCCAAAGCGCAAGCCGGTGGAGCATGCGCTGACCAATGCGCGCGAAGCGTTGGGGCGTCGGTTGGCCGAAAGCGCCTCTCAGTCGCGGTTGCTGACGCAGCTTGCCACGGTATTCGGCCTCGACAAGCCACCGCAGCGTATCGAGGTCTATGACAACAGCCACATCTCCGGCACCAATGCGATCGGTGGCATGATCGTGGCCGGACCGGAAGGGTTCGTCAAAGGCGCCTATCGCCGGTTCAATATCCGCTCGGCTGCCGCCCCCGGTGAGGTGGCGGACGGCGCGTCGATCACCGCCGGCGATGATTACGGCATGATGCGGGAGGTGATGACCCGGCGCTTCCAGCGAGCTCTCAAGGAAGATCCCGATCGTACCGGCGGCACTTGGCCCGACCTTGTGCTGATCGATGGCGGTGCCGGGCAGCTGTCGTCCGTGATGACCGTGATGGAAGAGCTCGGCTTGACCGATGTTCCGCTGGTCGCGATCGCCAAGGGACCTGATCGCAATGCCGGGCGCGAGCGCTTCTTTATGCCGGGCAAGGCGCCGTTCAGCATGGAGCCGAAAGACCCGGCTTTATATTTTCTGCAGCGTTTACGGGACGAAGCGCACCGTTTTGCCATTGGCGGGCATCGCATCCGCCGGCAGAACGCGACCAACCGATCGGAACTGGATGAGATCGCTGGAATCGGCGCCGCCAGACGCAAGGCGCTGCTCCATCATTTCGGTTCGGTGCGCAGTATCGCGCGCGCCGGGTTGTCCGATTTGCAACAGGTCGCCGGCATCAATCAAACCGTCGCAAAAAAAATCTATGATCACTTCCACCCGGAGGGCTAAGATTCCCATATCGGGATATCGAGATGACTTCCGATTGGCCGATGGGTGCTCCGCATGACTTACAACCTGGCCAATATTCTAACCCTGTCCCGCATCGCTGCGATCCCGCTTCTGATTGGGCTGCTTTATATCAACGGAACGGGCGGCGCCTGGGCCGCTTGGGCGGTCTTCACGGCGGCGGGCGTGACCGATTGGCTGGACGGCTACATCGCGCGCACCCGGGCGGAGGAATCCGATCTCGGCCGCTTTCTGGACCCGATTGCCGATAAGTTGCTGGTCGCTGCAATCCTGATGGTGCTGGTCGCCCAGCGCCGGATCGAAGGCTGGTCGGTCGCCGGTGCGCTGATCATTCTGTGCCGTGAAATTCTGGTCTCGGGGTTGCGCGAATATCTTGCCGGTTTGCGCGTCGGCCTGCCGGTCAGCCGCTTGGCAAAGTGGAAGACCGCGATTCAGATGGTGGCGATCGGCACGCTGATCGTCGGTGATGCGGGACCGAGCTGGCTGCCGACGCGGCTGCTCGGAGAATTGGGGCTGGCGGCGGCGGCGGCGCTGACGCTGGTTACCGGCTATGACTATCTTCGCGCCGGACTGCGCCATATGGATCGCCCGACCAAGCGCAAGCTTAAATCGCCAAAGCCAAAGCCCGTGCGCTCCACTGGCTGACAACGCTCGACCATGAAACAGACACGCCTGTTCGGCTTGGCTGGCTGGAGCGGCAGCGGCAAGACGACCTTGCTGACCGCTTTGATCCCGGTTTTGATTGGACGCGGCCTAACGGTTTCCACCATCAAGCACGCGCATCACGAGTTCGATATCGATAAGCCCGGCAAAGATAGTTATCGCCATCGCGAGGCGGGCGCCACGGAGGTGCTGGTCGCATCGGGCAGGCGCTGGGCATTGATGCATGAACTGCGCGACGCGGCGGAACCCGATCTGGAAGGATTGCTCGCACGCTTGGCACCTGTCGATCTCGTCCTGATCGAGGGCTTCAAGCGTCATCGGCATCCCAAACTGGAAGTCCATCGCCCGAGCGTCGGCAAGCCGCTCCTGGCCCCCGATGACCGGGATATCATCGCGATTGCCAGCGATGCCGCGCTCGATTACGCGCGCCTGCCGCAGCTGTTGCTGGACGATTTCGCCGGCATTGCCGATCTGGTGATCGAGCGTGCGCTTGCGCTGCCGGGGCCCGTAGCCTAAATCCTCACCCCTAAGGGAGGCTTCGTTGAAAATCCTGTACTTCGCGTGGCTGCGCAGCAAAACCGGTATTGGCGCCGAGGAGATCGAGCTTGGCGATGGCGTGACCGATGTCGCCTCGCTGGTCGATCACTTGCGCGCCCGTAGTCCGGGACACCAGGCAGCCTTCGCTGATCTGACGGCGGTACGGGTTGCGGTCAATCAGGATTATGTCGAGTGGGATCATCGCGTCGCCGCGCGCGATGAGGTCGCTTTTTTTCCGCCCGTCACCGGCGGTTGAGAGATGGCCGTCCGCGTTCAGCGGGAGGCGTTTGATCTCGGTGTCGAGTTCACCAAGCTGACCGCCGGGCGGCACGACATTGGCGGCGTCGCCTCCTTCGTCGGTGTCGTGCGCGATGTCTCGGGCGGGCTGACCGCGCTGACCCTCGAGCATTATCCCGGCATGACCGAGCGGCAGTTGCTGGCGATTGAGGCGGAGGCGCAGCAGCGCTGGCAACTCGAGGCGAGCCTGATCATTCACCGCTATGGCAGGCTGGAGCTGGGCGAGCCGATCGTGCTGGTCCTGACCGCGTCGGCACATCGACAAGCAGCCTTGGAGGCCTGCGCCTTTCTGATCGACTGGCTGAAAACCAAGGCGCCGTTCTGGAAGCAGGAAGAATCCAGCGACGGCGACGAGCGCTGGGTGGCGGCCCGAGCCGATGACGACCGGGCCGCTCAGCGCTGGGACAGCGAGTAGTTACGCAGCACTCGCCGCGACTGTCCGGCGGACCAGCGCGTTATAGGCGTCGATCAAGGTGCGGGTGACCGGGCCGACCGTGAACTGACGTCCCTCGATCTCCGAAACCGGGGTGATCTCGGCGGCCGTGCCGGTCAGGAAAACCTCCTGCACTTTATCGAGTTCTTCCGGGAATATCGCGCGTTCGACCAGCTTGTAGCCATGCTGGCGGGCGAGGTCGATCACCGTGCGGCGCGTGATGCCGTCGAGGAAGCAATCCGGCGTCGGCGTATGCAACACGCCGTCGATCACAAAGAAGACATTGGCGCCCGTCGCCTCAGCGATCTGGCCGCGATAATCCAGCATCAGCGCATCCTGGTAGCCGTCACGCTCGGCTGCATGCTTGCTCAGCGTGCAGATCATATACAGGCCGGCCGCCTTGGCGCTGGTCGGTGCCGTATTGGGAGCCGGGCGCGACCACTTCGCCCAGGCCAGGCGAATGCCGCGCAGCCGTGCCTCAGGCGAGAAATAGGATGGCCAGGTCCAGGTCGCGATCGCGAGGCGCGGGGCAGCCTGCTGGGCCGATACCGCCATCATCTCCGAGCCGCGCCAGATCACCGGACGGACATAACCGTCCAGAATGTTGTTAGCGGCGACGACGGCGCGCGTCGCCGCGTCGAGATCGGCCACCGACCAGGGCAGCGTCATGTCCAGAAGTTCAGCTGAATGCACGAGGCGCGCTGAGTGCTCGGTCAGCTTGAAGACCTCGCCGTTATAGACGCGTTCGCCTTCAAAAACGCAGCTCGCATAGTGCAGGCCATGGCTCAGCACATGCAGTTTTGCCTCGCGCCACGGCACCAGGCCGTTATCCAGCCAAACGCTGCCATCGCGATCATCGAATGGGATCAAGGACATGGTCGAAACTCTCCACAAGCTTTGCGAATGATTGGAAACCGAATTGGCCTCTATGGCAAGATCAAGCGCAGGCTCGCCCATGCAATGCAGCCATCGAAAAACCGACAGAGCCGCGGGGGAGCCCCATGTCAGAGTTGAAGCCGGGCATCAATCAACTGTTCCTGCGCGATGAGGAACTCAGGCTCGGCATGGAATTATTGTTCTACGCCTATCGTGACTTCAACGCCGAGGCGGATCGGCTGCTGACCAAGCGGGGCTTCGCCATAATCCATCATCGCGTGTTGTATTTCGTCGCTCGCCAGCCGCAGATCAGCATTAGCGAATTGCTGCAAATCCTGCACATCACCAAGCAGAGTCTCGGCCGCGCACTGCGGCAATTATCGGAGCAGGGCTATCTGATCCAGGCGATCGGGCGACGCGACCGGCGGCAAAGGCTGCTGACGCTGACGCGTACTGGCGAGGATTTGGAGCGCGAACTGAGTGCTACCCAGCGCACACTGCTGGCGCGCGCCTACCGCGACGCCGGGGCTGCAGCAGTCGAGGGGTTTAGAACGGTGTTGCACGGCCTTGTTCAGGGGGCCGACCGGAAAAAATTCGGCGAGCCGGTGCAATCTGGCGTAAAACAATGAAGACTTTTGAGCTTCTATTGGTGTTAATGATTGCTTCGGGGCTGTCGTTTAACCTCGTGGCCGGCCAATAGGATGGGTGGCTCGCCAAGTGTCGAATTGTTTTTACCAATCGTGGGCTTGATCGGTGATGATATTGCCATTCCAGAGTGAGATCAGACTGGCCCGCGAAGGCCTGATCTCCAGCCCGATTAGCGAATTGCGGTGAGATGACCGAAGCGCTTGCTCCGGGCCAGAACGCGCCAGCTGCACCCGCCGCCGGCGCTGCGCCCAGCGATGATGCCGCCAAGCGCGTTGTGCGTTGCATGACCGTGCAGGAGTTCTATCAGGCGCCATCGCGCGCCCTGATCAGCAGCATCCTGCGCCCCTTCCTCGACCAATTGACGATCACGCCGACCGAATTGCTGCACTCGGTGCGCAATCAGATGCGGCTCGACGGCGCCGGCACGCTGCTGCGCGACGCGACCGAAAAGACCGCCGCCATGCAGGCCCGCGCGATCGGCCAGTCCGTGCCGCTGCGCGTGCGCGAGTTGCAGGATCTCGTCACCAATTTGATGATGGCGCTGCGCGCGATCGAGGAAAAGCAGCCTCTGACCCCGCTGAAGGAAGGCACCTTTCTGCAGACCGTGCGTGGGCTCAGGGGGCAAGTGCCGCCCGACCAGCTCGACATGCGGGTCTACCGCCTTCTCACCGAATATCTCTCGGGCTCGCGCACCTGGGCGGAGAAGCTCGACAAGGTGATCGCGTTGGCGGACGAGGCGTCGGGCAATCCGGAACTGGTCTATGCCGACGCGCTGGTGGCCGAGGTCCTACAATGCGAGATCGCACAGGATGCGTTGTTTGGCCGACGGGTCAGCGTCGGCGACCGCATTGACGATCTGTTGGAAATGTACAAGGGCGAGTACCCGCAGCGGCGTAAGGAGCCGGCCTCGACCCATGCGGGCAAGCTCGTCGCGCTCCTGCAGACCAACGCCCTACCCGATACGCGGGCCTCGCTGGAGACGATCGTCGTTCAGCAGCTCGCCGGCCGCGACGCGCTGCGTTCGCCTGAACTCTTGATGGAATTGCAGGCGACGCACGGGCTGCTGGCCAAGCTGAAACACGGCGACGCGCTGATCGGCGGCAAGCGGGCGCTGGAATTCATCGAACGGCGCACTAACCGGTTGCTGACGGCCGAGGCTGTGACCGATTACATTCGCGGGGCGCTGACGCTCGGCGAAAGGCTGCAATCGCTGCTGGAGATTCACAGCGTCACCTTCGGCCCGGTCAATCGCAAGAACATCGAAGAATTCCTGCATCGCTATTTCTCGGGCGACGATTTTGACAGGCGTTTGCTCTCGGTTGAGGGCACGCCGCAGCACAAGCTGAAGATTTGCGCGACCTTGTACCAGGCGGTCGTCCGATCGACCCTGGCCACGCCGCTGAAGCAGGAATACGCGCGTATCCTGATCAAGCTTCAGGCCGAGTTTATCGCCTCGAGCCATTTCTTCGCGCAGCTCGATCGCAAGAATCCGAGCAGTGCCAAGAAGGCATTGCTGGTGATCGGCATGTGCCTTGAGGGTTATTTCATCCCGGGCGAAAACCTGGAGCGGGCGAAAAGCGTCGTGCGGCATTTCCTCGGCCGGCCGGACTTCATGGCGCGGTATCTCGAAGGCGCCGGGCCTCAAGCGGTTCAGCAGGAATTGCTCAGGGCATTGAAAGATAAGCTGGCCTCCTTGTCGATCGAGCCGCCGTTTAAGATTTAGTCTAGCTCCCGGGCAGTTCGACGTCAGTTCAATCCAACCCGCACGCGGGCTCTGCGAAAACCATGGCACGACAGTGCCGAGCCATGCGCCCGCCGTCGATTCTCACGCCCCGTTTCGCGTGGACCCCAGACGATTTTGTGCCTGCAGAAAACGTATTTCACGCATGGTTGACGCGTCGCCGCCGAAACAGAAAAACCGCGCCCGCGATGAGCACGACGGTGCTGCCGATGACGGAATAGGTCAGACGCCGGTGAAGAAGACGATGGAGCGCCCGGGAGGACTGTGTGGAGGAAAAGCGGGAGGCTCCGTCAAAGTCTGGGTCCGGGCAGCTAAAGCCGAAATGTTTCGCCCAGGGCACGATCGCACCCTCTTTGACATAGCGAGCGTAGAGCGCTTGGGCCTTGGATTCCGCTGGCCCGCCGCCCGCTTTATTCTCGGTCTTAATCATCCAGCCCGTCGCCCGGCAGAGCACGGCGGCGAAGGCCTGAGATCGGGGCGGTAGTAGTGCTGCGGCCTGTTCGGCCTCGTCGGTGGCGATGTAGCGGTAGTGAAAGCGGTAATCTGGAACCGGCGCGTTTTGATAATAACGGTCGAGCTCCGCCTGGGTCGTAAGTAGCTCCGGGGCGGCATTATCCGGCCATCTCGGGGCACTCCAAGTCCAACCGGCATCGTCGGGAGCCATGCTGGTGCCGAGGATTTCCATTCCGTGGGCTCGGGCGATGATGGCGGCGTCAAATAGCGCTCGGGCGCGCTCCACTTTGGTCTTCCCGTCCGAGGCGGCGCGGAGGGCAATCATGTAGGCGCGTGCGTCATCCTGGGTCTCGGTGTTGGGGAAATACGGCAAGGCCTCGTCGTACCTACCAGCGCGCATCAGCCTGCGCGCCAGCAGATCGCTAAGTCCTTCGTGAGTTGCCTTATTTATGGTGGTCTCGTGGCCTGCTGTACCAGTGAGGAAATCCTTTACCTCCTGGATTGTCAGAATGCGCTCTGCCACATAGTAGGACTCATCCACATAGCCGCTCTCGGTCAATAATCCGAATGCTTGGACGAACTCGCCACGGCCCATCGCCACGGCTCCGGCCTCCCCGATCAGGCGCTGGCGACGGATATCGGTAAGGACAGGGTCGTCTTGCGCGAGCGGAAACGCGGCGATAGCGCGGCGATAGTTCTCCGCTGCGGCTGGGAGATCCCCCTGGCGGACCGACCGCTTGGCTTTGAGCCAATTGGCGAGTGGCGTATCAAGCTTGTCGGCCAACTCGAAAGCGAGGTCGAACTCTCCGCCTTGGTAGGCGAGGGTGGCGATTCGATCGACATTGGGCAAGCCAGCAACGCCGTGTGCCTTGATCGCGGTCACGAGCGGCGT
>CAIZEE010000545.1 GCA_903931835.1 uncultured Elstera sp. | reverse complement strand
GCTGTGGCGGTACCGTGACCTGCTTTACATGCTGGTCCTGCGCGACGTGAAGCTGCGATATCAGCATACGGCGGTCGGCATGGCCTGGGCGCTCCTGCAGCCGCTGTTGATCATGCTGGTGCTGAGCGGCTTCGCCTCGGTGGTGGGCGTCAGCACGGGCAGCGTGCCCTATCCATTGTTCGTCATCGCGGGCTTGGTGCCGTGGACCTACTTCACCCACGCCTTCACCAGCACGACGTTCAGCCTCGTCTCGCATAGCGGCGTCATCGGCAAGATCTATTTCCCCCGGTTGCTGATCCCGGTGGCGGCGGCTCTGGCGGGCGCCATCGACTTCTTCGTGGCGGCCTTGTTGCTGCCGGTGTTCATGATCTTCTACGGTGCGCCGCCGACGCTCACCCTGCTCGCGATTCCGGTCTTTGTCGTGATGGCGCTCGCGGCGGCGTTCGCGCTCGGTCTCTGGCTCGCGGTGCTCAATGTGCGATACCGCGACGTGGTCAACGCGCTGCCCTTTTTCGTTCAGCTGCTGTTTTTCGCCACGCCGATCGCCTATCGGTCTCAGTCCATCCCACAACCATGGCGAACGGTGGCCGGCATCAATCCGATGGTCGGGGTCGTCGACGGATTCCGCTGGGGGCTGCTGGGCGGCGCGGCGTCGCCGCTGCACCTGTCGACCCTGGTGTCACTCGGCTCGATCATCGTGTTGCTGGTTGGCGGCGTCTGGTATTTTCATCGCCACGAGCCGACTCTCGCGGACGAGCTTTGAGAATGTCCTACACCGCGATTTCGGTGCACGGCGTGGCGAAGTCGTTCCCGTTACGCGATCACCGGTCGCGCAGCGCGCGTCAGGCGCTCGAGGATCTCGTCCGCGCGCCCTTCCGCCCGACCGCCGCCCTGGAGGATCGCTACGCCGACGGGTTTTGGGCGCTTCGCGACATCGATTTCGAGATCGCCGCCGGTGAAGTGGTCGGTATCGTTGGGCGCAACGGCGCCGGCAAGTCGGTGCTGCTCAAGCTGCTCTCGCAGGTCACGCGACCGACCTATGGCCGGATCGAGTTGCGCGGCCGCGTTGCGCCGCTGCTTGAGATGGGCACGGGCTTTCAGCCCGACCTGACCGGACGCGATAATATCTACCTGAATGGCGTCATTCTCGGGATGCGGCGTCGCGAGGTGCAGGCCCGCGTTGACGCGATCGTCGACTTCGCCGGGGTCGGCGAATTCATCGACAAGCCGATCAAGTGGTATTCGAGCGGAATGCATATGCGGCTCGCCTTCGCCGTGGCGGCGCATCTCGACCGTGACATCTTTCTGCTCGATGAGGTGCTCACCGTGGGTGACCGGGTGTTTCAGGAAAAATGCCTCACCCGCCTGAGCCAGCTCGCGGATGAGGGGCGCACCGTACTGCTGGTCAGCCACGGCGATTATCTGATGGAGAGCCTGTGTTCACGGGCGATTCTTCTCGATCATGGGCGTCTGATCGCCTCCGGGCCGCCGTCGGAGATCTATGCGCGCTACGAGTCGCTCCCTGACCCCGCCGCGCCCTGATGGGTTTTGGCCGTCCGCCGTCGCGCCGTGAGCGCCGGGCTGCGGCGGCGCCACGGCCGTGATGACCCTGTTTGCAGGTGGGGTCGCCGTGCTGCTCGGCGCCTTCACCGTACGCCGATACCTGTTCTGGCTCGCCAGTCTGCTGCCTCGGCGGGCCATCGCCCCGTCACGAACCCGGTCGATCACGGTGCTGGTCGCGGCGCGCAACGAGGCGGCGCGACTGCCGCGGCTCCTCGCGGCGCTCGACGCCAGCGACTATCCTTCTGAATTGCTTGGCTTCGTGCTGGTCAGCGACGGTTCGACCGACGCGACGCCTGCGATCCTCACGGATTGGGCGGCGCTCACCCCGCGCGCGCAAGCGATCATCCTCCCGGTCGCAAGGGGCAAGGGC
>CAIZEE010000544.1 GCA_903931835.1 uncultured Elstera sp. | reverse complement strand
TATGGGCTGCAGTTGAAGCAGGAGATCAAGAAAATCGGGCATTAACTTCAGACGGGCGGCTGCGGGGCCGAATTGGCCAGGCGAGCTTGCAAGATCGCTTCAGTGACGATACGCCCAGCGGCTTCCGGATCTTTCAGTTGCGCGGCAAGTAGTAGATCTCCAACGGTGGTATTCATCAATTCCATGAAGTCTGCATGCCGATCAGGCTTGCCCGATAAAGCGACGACCGGCATCGGCGCCGGCCCGACTGTCGCTGGTGGAACCGGAGGCAACAGCGGCGTGGCTTTTGGCGTGATCGATGCTGGAAGGTCTGCAGGTTTCGACTGAACCTTGGCGGCGGCGCTCGGTTCGGCCCTGACAGCGGCCGGCAAGGTTGCAGTGGCTGGATGGGAAAACTGCCTGCTAATCAGCACAAGCGGAATGGCGAACAACACCGTGCTCACTCCGAGCGTACCCAGCACAACCAGCGATTCGGCGTGCATCACAAAGCCAAGATAAAGACCGACCGCGAGGGCGCCTAGACCAAGGGCGATCAGCAGGCTGCGGCTCGCATTGTGGTTGAGTGTGAGCGGCTTCGTTGCGGGCATGGATCCCTCCTGTAAAGCGTGCCTGGATTCCGAGATTAGAAGATCGAGGGCGACTTGGCGGGCTCCGGCGGCCCTGCATCATTCCACCAGCCACCGCCGAGAGCGGCAAACAGCGCTACACTGTCCTGGTAGCGGGTCGCGCGGGCCCCGATCTCGGCGATTCGAGCGTCGTGGTACTGAATGTCGGCGAGCAAAAGGCTGACATAGGTCGCCAGTCCAGCCGTGTAGTTGGCCTGCATCAGCAGCAGCGCGTGCGAAGCCGTGCGCACCGCGCGATCTTCAGCGGCAAGCGCCTCAGCATCATGTTCCAGCGCCCGCAACGTGTCGGCAACTTGGCCAAACGCCACAAGCACGATCTGGCGATAACTGGCGGCAGACGCGTCGAAGGCATCCTTCGCCGCCTCTCGCTGATACCACAATGTGCCGCCATGAAAGATTGGCTGCACAACGCCCGCCCCAAGACTCCACAACACGCTGCTCGGGGTGAACATGCCCGCGCCCGTGGTGCTGGAGGAGCCGAATGCGCCGGTGAGCGATAAATTCGGCAGCATCGCTGCGGTTGCCACGCCAATGCCGGCGCTTGCCGCGTGCAGCGATGCTTCCGCCTGTAGGATATCGGGCCGCTGTCGGACTAAGGCCGAAGGAATCGACAGCGGCATGGCGCGGGGCAAGGAAAGTTCGGCAAACTCGATCTTCGGCAATTGCGCCTCGGATGGCAGGCGCCCCATCAGGACCGACAGAAGGTCCTCGCCCAACACGAGCTTTTGCCGCAGCGGCGGCAGGAGCGCCTCGGACGCCTCGAGCTGGCTTTCCAGGACAAGCATGTCGGCATAGGGCATCGTCCCGGCGGTCGATTGCGCAGAAGCAAGGCGAACCTGCTGCCTTTCAAACCCGATGATCTCTTCGGTCGCTTTAATTTCCGCGTCATAGGCGGCGTTGGCGATGACCGCGTTGGCGATATTGGAAATCAGTGTCAGCGACGCAGCGCGCGCAACGTTCTGCTGATAATTCGCCGTCGCCTCCAGCACCTCGACCGCTCGCTGCTCGCCGCCAAAAATATCGAGCGTATAGCTCACCGAAGCCGACAGCGTGAACAGGTTGTAGGTGCCCTCCGACAGATTGGCCGGGGACGCGCTGTGTGAAGGACGTTGGCGCGAAGCACCGGCGGCGCCATCGATTTGCGGGTAGAATACGCCCTGGCCGGCACGGAGACTATCGCGCGCCTGACGCAAATTGGCCTCGGCTAACGCGATTGTCGGACTGCCGGCAAGACCCTGGAGGACCGCCGCGTCGAGTTTCGGGCTGTTGAACAGGCGCCACCAATCCGATGGCACCGCCGCCGCCGTCGAGAAATGCTGAGTGACCCCGTCCGCTGCGACAGTGTTCGCGGGATCTTCCCCGCTCGTATAATGGGTAGCCGCAGGAGCCACAGGCGGCGCAAAGTCAGGGCCGACCTCGCATCCGGTCACGAGTATCGCCGTCGATAGAGCGAGGCCAAGTCCTAGCCACCGTCGGGCAGATAGGGCAGGTCGCTTCATGTTATTTCTGGCCGATATAGACATCGACCAGCTGCCCTGGATAAAGGATCACGTTTGCCGGCTTCTCGATATGGAAGATGATCGGTAGAACACGGACGTCGACCTGCTCAAGCTTCTGATCGGATAGCTCGATCTTGGGCGATACGTAGGGCTGCATCCGAGCGAATGTGAGCGCGACGTTGATATCCGTGCCCTGAACGAACAGTTTCCCAGTCATTTTCGCGACGGCTGGAAGCCGATTGATCAGGATCTCGTCGACATAAGCACGAACTTCGAGCGCGCCTGAGGCCGAGCCAATCGCGATAATCGGCAGATAGCCCCGCGTGTAGACGTCGTAGGCGCCTTGCGGAGAGACGTAACTCCCCATCGCCGCCTCGATCGACAGCACAACACCGTCGCTCGGCGCCCGGATCGAATATTTCTTCAACAGCGCCTCTGCGGCGGCCAACGCCTTTGCCTGGGCGATGCGCTGGCGTTCATCGACTTGCAGTGCCGTTTCCGCCACCCTGACGGTATTACGCGCGGTATCCAGGATGTCGCGGCTGACTGAGAGCGGATCGATGCCGTAGGACCGCTCCTGCTTGGCAAGGGTATCGGCGACACCCTTCAGGCTAGCTTTCGCGTTGGCCACCTGGGCGACCGTGACAGCCAGCTGAGCCTTTTGCTGCTCGGTGGTTTCGCGTTGTACCGAATCGTCGATGGTGAGCAGCACCGCGCCGGCCTTGACGAGATCGCCCTCGCCCACGATCACCTGAGTGATCGGCCCCGAAACCTCGGGGAATATCGAGATATTGGCGCCCTGCGCTTGTTCGCTCTCAATGATGCCGCTGGCGTATATCCCGTCGGCGTACGGATTTGGCGCAGGGTTAAAGACGGGCTGCTGCGGCGCCGGCTGTCGCGTATACACATAGGCGCTGATCAGTCCGATCAACAAACCCAGGGCGGAAATCAGAAAGAGGAGTTTAAGTCTCACCGGAGACCTCCGATCCCTCAGTGCCGACCAACTGGACGCTGGTCAGTTTTCCGTCTTCCATATGAACAATCCGATCGGCAAATTCGAAAATTCGCGCATCATGGGTGATGATGATGATGCATCGATGGTCGGTCAGCAGATCAGTGCGGACGAAATTGACGATCGATCGGCCGCTATCGCCATCGAGCGAGGCGGTCGGCTCATCCAGAACCAGAATGTCCGGACGTGTGACGATTGCGCGGGCGATCGCCACACGTTGCTGCTCGCCGCCGCTCAGCTTGACGGGGGGCAGCGTCGCACGCGCGGCAAGCCCGACAATCTCGAGATCTTTCAGCGATTCAGCGATCGATTCGTCCCAATCGTGGCGCTGCAGGATCAGAGGAATCGCTACGTTCTCGACCGTCGTCAACCGTGGAAAGAGGTGATAGTCCTGAAAGACGAACCCGATCTTGTGCAGGCGAAAATGAGCTAGCTGGTCGCCGGGAAGCGCCCAGATATCAACGCCCTCGATTTCGACCGAGCCGGCATCGGGCCGCAGAATGCCGGAAATCATGCTGAGCATCGTTGTCTTACCGCTGCCGGACGGACCAACGACGTAAAGCATCTCGCCGAAATAGGCGTCGAAGGTAACGTCGCTGACCGCAACGACGCGGGCCTCGCCCTCGCCGAACCATTTTCTCAACCCAGTCGCGCGGATCGCTATCTCAGCCATCGCGCTACCCCCGGAAAATGTCGAAGGGCTCGATCTTGAGCACTTTGCGGACGCCGACATAGCCGGACAATCCAGCGATGATGAGGACCATGACGAAGGCGAGACCGATATTTCCAAAGGTTACGATTGCGGCGTAATCGGCGATCTGCTGACGGACCAGCAAGATCATCGCGGCACAGAGCCCGATGCCGAGCCCGAAGCCTGTCAGGGCGGTAAAGGTCGCCTGGAACAGGATCATGAACACGAGTTCGCTTCCCCTCGCCCCCATCGCCTTCAAGGCGCCGAACTTCTCCAAATTTTCGATAATGAATGTATAAAACGTCTGTCCCGAAATTGAGAGCCCAACGATGAAGCTAATGGCCGTCATCATGAGCATACTTGTTCCAAGTCCCGTCTTATAGGTATAGAACTCCGAAATCTTTGACATAAACTCGTCTTTAGTCAGCGCGAGATATCCCATCTTCTTGACATAAGATTCAATAGTCATTACGTCTTTTTCGGTCTTCGGCTCGACCAAAATATACGAGATGGTGAATCGGGCATTTGGCAGGTATTGGCGCGCCCGGTTATAGGTCGTGTATAGGCGTGGCACGCCGAAGAGACCGCTGGAGGCAACCTGTGCGATGCCGACAATCACGCCTTCATGGTCATTGATCTCGAACCGCGTCCCCAGCTTTGGGTTTTCAAGCTTGGAGAATTCGGCGTCGTTGATGACGATGAAGCCGTTCTCTGCATAAATATCCTGGATATTGCCTTCCAGCATCGTCGGCCGACCGAACAGGCTGCTATCGTCCAGCCCCATTACCGAGACCGCCTGAAAGGTCCCGTCTTTCAGTTTCGCCAGGGCTGCGCCCGAATAGAGCGGAACAGCGTATTTCACTCCGGGGATCGAGCGAACTTCGTCGAGCACGTAATCCGGCATGGGGATCGAATTGGCGACGGTCTGAACGGCCGGATCCATGACCCATATCTTGGCGCCGATATTGATGACGTTGGCGGACGATCGATTCAAGACGCCGGCAAAGATCGACGTCATTTGAATCATTAGAAAAACGGCGAAGGTGATGCCGAGCAGGAGCGCGCCAAATTTGCCCCTGTCGTTGACCAGAAGTTTGTATGCGATTCTGAGAATGCCATACATCGATCAACGACTGCTCTGAACAGCGAGCAAAGCGGCCCGCGTTCCCATCGCGTGCTGACAGATCATCGGTTCCCTGTCGTCAGGCGGCACAGTTTCGGCTTCGACCACGCTTCCCGATGCCCTGATAAGGGTTTTGCCTTGAACAACATTCAGGGCCAGGATCGTGCCGTCCATCAGATCGCGGTCCCGATGAGGCGCGCAGGCAACGCCGGAAATCGGCGGCGTTCGCCGGTGATAAGCAGGGCGTGAGATGACAGGACGGCAGTCACGGGCGATCTCCTTGGTTCGGCACCGCTTGAGCGGCGGCGCGTTATCTGGATCGCGGCTCAACCTCTTCGACCATCGTGAAGGCGGGGATAATATTCAGCCTGGAAATCATAGCGCCTTGCAAAGCGCCGAACGCAGACTCGGAAACTACCTAGGGCTAGGCTCCTGCCTGTCTCGATCCCGTACCGTCAATTGCTATCTCTCCTTCAGGCTCAATATATAGTCGGAGATGACGTCAATCTGTCGGCGGGACAGCTCAAAATCCGGCATCTTGCCATGCGGCGTCATCAGGAAGGCATGAATCGAGGCCGATGTCGTCGAGCTCATCGCGGCGATCGATGCGAAGGGCGGCACGCCCGTTGCGCCCGCGTCGCTTTGACCAGGATCCACCAGATGACAACTAACGCACCATTTCTGCGCCAGTTCATGCCCCGTCCCGACTTCAGCGGTCTTAAGCGCCAGCGCAGGCGCTGCTGACAACAAACCAGCTGTCACCGCTGAGACGAAGAAGCGCTGGCGCCCAAGGAACCCAACGGAAACGAAAACCCAGTTTATCATCAAGCTTCCTTCAAAATGGCCATAGGCTGGGGATGACAGGCAAACCGAGGGCCAAACGGCGCTTTGGTTTAAACTGATGTAAGGCTCTGGATACGGCCGCAGCAGAGATCACGCCTGCCGATCCAACCTGATGGATCGGCAGGTGCTGTAGACTAGTTTACCCGTATGTCATTCTCGACATCTGTCGTCCCAGGCGCCGCCCACGCAGTCGAGGCTGCCGTCTGCAGATCGGTCCATGAATCGACAGTACCAGTCAGGTGAACCCTGCCGCCGTCCGCGCTTACGTTGATGTTGTTGTCGTCGAAGAACCAGGAGCGGTGCAGCGCATGCAAGATGTCATCGCGGATGGTTTCGGTATTTGGCCGCAGCTTGATCGTAAGTTGATTGGAAACGCCGGTGACCCCGTTAAGCGAGCGGATCACTGATAGGGCCGACTCTTGCTGATAGTGCCAATCAACCTGACCTGTTAGCGTCACAAAGCCCTTTTCGACTTTGACTTTTACCGAGTCTGCAGGAACTGAACTGTCCCATGAAAGGCGGCTGAGGGCTGCGGCGGCGATTTCATCGTCCGCGCGTTTAACATGCAGCGGCAAGCGAATTTCGATCTCCTCGGCTATGGCCTTGACGCCCTGTACACGACCGGCGGCGGACTCCGCCGCACGCTTCTGCCAATAGGTACTCACGTGACCCGTTAGCGTCACGACGCCATCCTTGGCCGTAACACCGATGTGATCAGCAGTAACGCTCGGTTCCCAAGCAAGTTCTGCGATGACGTCGTTCTTCAGTTTGTGGTCGTTGTTCATGATCTTCTCCTAAGTGAGAGCAGGCGACGCGCGCCATTCCGATTTCGAGAATCAGAATGGATCGAACCGTGCAGTCGGATTGCAGAATCCGACCGACCACAGGGAGTAAACTTAAGCGGGTGCGCCGTTAGGCCCGCCGAGCTTTCGGCCAGCGGCAGCTGCCAGAACTCGGTCTGAGTTGACTACCTTCAGTCACCGTAACGCGCTCGCCTGATATTTGTTGCGGAACCGGCTTGGCGGAAATCGGAAAGCTTGCCGACAGGCGGTGCCCACATGGCCGTTCCCTCGATTTTCATCGGTGCGGCGGTAGTTCATCTGCGCTGTATTTCGGCGACAGAATTGGCAGCGCGGTTGCTTACGAAGTGCTGCCCGCACAGCCAACCGGCCTAACGAGCGTGTCGCCACGCCGTTGATATTATTAGTTATCCTGGCAGGACTTGGCGCCGCGCCCTTCCGCTTATGGGCCTCGAGTGTAGCCCAACGCCACTTCCATCTAGCAGTTATGCTGACGCACCAGAAAGATGAGGTCCACCGGGGCTAGGTAGATTCCGAGTCTGCGCCGCTGCGCAGCTGCCCGATAATGTCGGCGCCGTTGATCTGGCTCCATGCCTGTTCCAATCCATAACCCCCAAACTGCCGTCCGCTTCGAAGCCCGTTCAAGGACACTTCATCATGCCGGACCAGTCGTATCCCGATCGCCTAAGGCACCTGAAAACAGCCGCCGCTGAGGCGCCGCAAGAGACGACAGCCGCTGAACTCGACCGGCTGCTACATGTGTGGCAGAGCAAGTTCACATCTGGACGGTCGCCGAGCACTGTCAGCCTCGCCCTCCACGATTGGGCCGCGCATGCGATGAACGCGCCGTTCCAGACGGCAGCGGTCTGGCGAACAGCGTTCGACCAGTGGCAGCGACTTTTTCAAGCCGCGACCGGCGGTGGAACCGCGATCGAGCCAAAGGCGGAGGATCACCGCTTCAGCAATCCAGCATGGCAGGAGCGGCCGTTCGACCTGCTGGTGCAAAGCGTCCTGCTCAGCGAGGAATGGTGGGAGCGCGTCGTGCAAAGCCCCCGTGGCGTCGACCCACAAAATAAGCGCATCGTTGCCTTCACCGAACGGCAATTCCTCGATCTCATCTCGATCTCGAACATTCCCTGGCTCAACCCGGAGGTGATCGCGGCAACCCGCAGCTCGGGCGGCAAGAACCTCGCTGACGGCCTCCGCAATCTTCTGCGCGAGCAGATGGACCCGGCCAGTGCCAGCGCCACCAATGGCTTTACAGTGGGGGTTGATCTCGCGGCGACGCCGGGCAAGGTCGTGCTGCGCAACGCGCTGATTGAGCTGATCCAGTATACGCCGACCACGGCAAAAATTGGCGCCGAGCCGGTGCTGATCGTGCCGGCTTGGATCATGAAATACTATATTCTCGACCTGTCACCCGGAAACTCGCTGATCCGCTGGCTTGTCGGACAAGGCCATACAGTCTTCGCCATCTCCTGGCGGAACCCCGACGCCGCGATGCGCGATACCTCGCTCGATGATTACCGCACGCTCGGCATCATGGCGGCGATCGATGCCGTTCAGGCGATCTGCGGCGATGCGAAGATCCACGCCACAGGGTACTGCCTTGGCGGCACGCTGCTCGCCCTGACGGCGGCGGCGATGGCGCGCGATGGCGACCAGCGCCTCGCCAGCCTATCGCTCTTCGCGGCGCAGACCGACTTCACCGAGGCGGGAGAGCTCGATCTGTTCATCACCGAGGATCAGCTCGATTTCCTAAACGACATCATGCAAACCCAAGGCTATCTGAGCAGCGCACAAATGACCGGGGCGTTTCAGATGCTGCAGTCGAACGACCTGATCTGGTCGCATGCGATCCGCGACTACCTTCTGGGAGAACAGGCGGCACCGTTCGATCTGATGGCGTGGAACGCCGACGGCACCCGCCTGCCCGCGCGCATGCATATCGAATATCTGCGGCATTTGTTTCTCGACAACGATCTCGCCGAAGGGCGTCTGACGGTCGGCGACCGCCCAGTCGCGCTGGGCGATATCAGATTGCCGATTTTCATGGTCGGGACCGAGCGCGATCACATTGCGCCGTGGCGCTCCGTGTTCAAACTTCATCTGCTGAATGAGGGCGAGATCACCTTCGTGCTGACCTCCGGCGGCCACAATGCCGGCATCGTCAGCGAGCCCGGCCACCCTCACCGCCACTTTCGGATTAGCGTGCGCGCCAGCGGCGGCAAAACGCGCGGGCCCGATGAATGGCAGGCCGAGACCGCTCAGCAAGACGGGTCCTGGTGGTTGGAGTGGGCGAAATGGCTCAGCCAGCACACCAGCATAGAAGTCAAACTCCCGCCAATCGGTGCTCCCGGCTTTAAGCCGATCTGCGACGCGCCCGGCCAATACGTTTTGGAAAGGTGATCGATATGACCGACAAGCCCGAGAACGACTTCCTGGAAAACCGCACCTTCGACGAGTTGACGATTGGCGAGACAGCCAGCCTGTCCCACACCGTAACCCAGCGCGACATCGATCTGTTTGCGACCGTTACCGGCGATCTGAACCCAGCGCATGTCGACCCGGCCTACGCCGAAACCGACATGTTCCATCACATCATCATTCACGGCATGTGGGGTGCTGGTCTGATCTCCGCCGTACTCGGCATGAAATTACCCGGTCCGGGGACGATTTATCTGGGCCAGGATCTCCATTTCAAACGCCCCGTCAGCATCGGCGACACGATCACGGCGACATTGACGGTTGCCGAAAAGAAACCTGAAAAGGGCGATGTAACGCTGACCTGCCTGTGCACCAATCAGCAGGGTGAGGCCGTCATCAC
>CAIZEE010000543.1 GCA_903931835.1 uncultured Elstera sp. | reverse complement strand
GACGAACAGATCGGCCAGTTTGAGATCATTGCGCTCGTCATCGGCCTCGCCGGCCTCGCAATCGGCGGCATCAGCTCGGTGTTGATCAGCCGCAGCGTGGCCAACCCGATCAAGGCGATGACAACGGCGATGGCAACCATGACCAAAGGTGATCTGACAGTCGCCATCCCGGCCGCGACCAACACTGACGAGATCGGCGACATGGCGCGCGCGGTTGCGGTGTTCCGCGATGGCCTGCTGGAGGCCCGGCGCCTTTCGGAGAACCAGGAAGCGGAGCGCTCAGAGCGCGAGGCGCGAGCGAGCTCAATCGACCAAATGACCAGCGAGTTCGACAGCCGGGTTTCCGGCATGCTGGGCATGGTGACCGAGGCATTGACGCAACTCGACGGTACGGCGAAGACCATGGCACTCAATTCGGAACAGACCAACGAGCGGGCGACATCCGTCGCGGCTGCGGCCGAGCAGGCGTCGACCAGCGTGCAGACCGTCGCCACGGCCGCCGACGAGCTGTCGGCATCGATCCGGGAAATCGGGCGTCAGGTGGAATTGTCGAGCCGTACCTCCAGAGCGGCGTCGGACGAGGCCGGGCGGACCAGCATGACGGTCCAAAGCCTGGCCGAGAGTTCGGCCAAGATCGGCGATGTCATCCTGCTGATCAACGGCATCGCCTCGCAGACCAACCTGCTGGCGCTCAACGCGACGATCGAGGCGGCGCGCGCCGGCGAAGCCGGCAAGGGGTTCGCGGTTGTTGCGAGCGAGGTCAAGAATCTAGCCAGCCAGACCGCCAGAGCGACCGAAGAGATCAGCACTCAAATCAGCGCTGTTCAGACGTCGACCCAGAACGCCGTCAGTGCGATCGGCGCCATCGTCGCGCGGATCGACGAGATCAATCAAATCGCGTCGTCGATCGCGTCGGCGGTGGAGGAGCAGTCGGCCGCGACGGGCGAAATCGCGCGCAACGTCCAGCAAGCCGCAGTGGGAACCCACGAAATCGCCTCAACCATCGTCGGCGTCAAGCAATCGGCGAGCGAAACCGGTGCCGCCGCGAGCCAGGTGCTAGCCTCGTCTCAGTCTCTGACGCGGGAAACCTCTGACCTGAAGGACACAGTCGCCACCTTCCTGTCGGGCGTGCGGGCCGCATAAGGCCGGGAGCCGCCATTCTTGATCCAGGTCAAAGCGCACGCATTTTGAAGCGTCTACACCTACGCTCACGCCAGTTAGGCTGACTGGGAAATATCCGGCAACGAATGCGTAAAGCGAAGCGTTGCTACCGGTCATCCTAGCGAACTCAGCTCGGATTGGCGTCGAACATGCAGGATGGCGCCTTCGCGCCACCCGCATCGGGCCGATTGGCTGAACCGGCGGGGGTGGGCGGATATGCGCAGCAACGGGATCATAAGTCGGCTCAGGAAACCCTGTCTTGCGACAGTGCCATGGGTGCTTGGCCTCATCGTCCTGCTTGGTTTTCAGCCGGTCGCACAGGCATTACCAAGTTACGCTCGCCAGACCGGGCAGCAATGCGCCGCGTGTCATAATGGTTTTCCCGAGCTCACCCCCTATGGCCGTCTTTTCAAACTGAACGGCTATACCTTCGGCGGCGGCCAGTCGGACTCTATTCCCTTCGCGGTGATGACCTATGCGTCGCTCACCCACACCCAGGCCGATCAGCCAGGTGGAGCATCGCAATGGTTCGGCCCGAACAATAATATTGCGATCGACCAGACTGCGGTGTTCTACGGCGGCGCCATCGCACCCAATCTCGGCGCTTTCGCGCAGATAACCTTTGACGGTGTCGCGCGCCGACTGGCCTGGGACAACACCGATATCCGCTATGCGCGGACCACCCAAGTCTTCGGCGCCGAAACGGTGGTGGGCGTCAGTCTCAATAATAATCCGACCGTCCAGGACGTCTGGAACACGACGCCCGCCTGGAGCTTTCCGTTCGTGGCATCCGCCTTGGCGCCGACCCCGGCAGCGGCAACGCTGATCGAAGGGGGGCTCGCCCAGCAAGTCGCGGGACTGACCACCTATGTCTATTGGAATCGATTGATTTACTTTGAGTTCGGCGGCTATGCGTCGCTGTCGCCGAGCTGGCAATCCACGCTCGGCGTGAACTCCGTCTCCAATAACTCGCTGAATGGCGTCTCGCCGTACTGGCGTGTAGCGCTGCAGCAGGATTGGGGCCGCAATTCCTTTGAAGCCGGCGTATTCGGCTTAGCCGCGAGCCTATCGCCACAGCGCGTGACCGGATTCGGCGCCGACCATATGACCGATATCGGCATCGACAGCCAGTACCAGTTCCTGGCGGATCGAGACAGCATATCGGCCCAGGTCAGCGCCATCTTCGAGAATCAGAATCTGTCGGCGAGCGGCAATCCTGCCGTCGGTTTCGCCGCCAACACGCATAATCTGCTGCGCAGCTATCACGCCAAGGCGAGTTACTACTTTGAGCAGACTTACGGTCTGACGCTGGGCGCGTTTCGCGTCCAGGGCTCGCCCGATGCGCTCATCTATTCCAGTTCGCCAACCGGCAGTCCGAATTCGACCGGCCTGATCGGCGAACTCGACTTCATCGCGTTCAACCATGGCGGCCCCGATTTCTGGCCCGAGCTGAACCTGAAGCTGGGCGCTCAATATACCTACTACCCGGAATTCGACGGCATGACCGGCAGTGCGGCGACAGATAACAACACGCTCTTTCTATTCGCCTGGCTGGCCTTCTAATGAACGGCATAGGAGCCTCGACATGACCGTCACCATGAACCCGCCTCGCATCCGTTACCGCTCGGCTTTGCTCGCGGCGCTGTTTTTGGCGATCGCTCCTGGCGTCGCCGGCGCGCAGACCAAAGATGGAACGGTTCCGGCGACCGACGAACAGGTTATGGGGCTGGTGCATGTCTGCTCGTCCTGCCACGGTCTCGACGGCAAGAGCATTTCACCAACCTTCCCGCGCCTCGCCGGGCAGACAGCGCCGTATCTCGAAGCGCAGCTGATCTCATTCCGCGACCACACGCGCGCGGATCCGCATGCCCGTACCTATATGTGGGGCATGGCGGGTCACCTGTCGGATTCGGTGATTAAGGGTGTCGCCGCCTATTTCGCTGGCCAGACCCCGGCCACGGGCACTCCCGCCGACCCAGCGGACATGGCCGCAGGCCAAAAGATCTTCGAGGAGGGCGTTCCGGCTCGTGATGTCCCGGCCTGCCAAGCCTGTCACGGTGAACATGCCGAAGGACAAGACGTCTATCCGCG
>CAIZEE010000542.1 GCA_903931835.1 uncultured Elstera sp. | reverse complement strand
GTCGCCCGGAATGCCGAGGCCGAGATACTTGCCCCTGGTATAGTCAGAGTGGCAGATATTGATCAGAAAGCGCCGATTGCAGATGAGACGGTAGAGCCAGAATTGCAGCGGCGGGATCTGGTCGGGCCAAGGCCGATAGTGATCGAACACAACCCGCTGGCCAAACAGGATAGCCAGCCAGGCGACCCATAAATTCCTGGTATAGACGAGGTCGGCTTCGCGGAATTCGCGCCGCAGCGCCAGGGTCAACCCGCAGAACAGATGCCGCAAGGCTGCTGGGCGGGTCGGCGCCCAGGCGCGGACGACCGGCATGCCGGCCAATGCCGCAACCGTCTCATGATCGCCACGGTCAGCCATCGGCACATGCAGCCAGGCTTGGCTGATCAAGGGTTTCAGATATTTGGCGGTCGTCACAAAAACCTCGGCATCCGCCTCAGCGCTCGGCAGAGGGTTTTCGAAGGCGAAGAGAAGTTTCATTGATAACCGCCGAAAAAGACCAGCCGCGATGCCCGGGACCAAATCGAACCGGCCGTGTCAAACGAAGCGGAAGGGCCCGTCGCGCTGAAAGCCGTTCTATCGAGAAAGCGCTACGCCGCCAAGGGCGTTGTCGAAGCGGCCCACCGAATGGCCTTGGTTTTGGCTTGTGCAGCGGCGCGACGAAATCGCCCTACGCCCGTCAGTTGTATATATTTTAGCCCGCCATTACGGTATTTCTCGCCGAAACAGGCGCTTAGTTATTCCAAGTTGAGCTTCAAGGACGCGGTATTATGGCATTGGCTTTCCCCTGGCGTTTCCAGTCGAATCCCCGCGTTTCCAAATCCCTGCAGACTCTGACAGCCCTCCTGCTCGCTACCACCGCGTTCGGGTCGCCGGCGGCTTTCGCATCCACTCTATCGGTGACAGATACCACCGACCTGACGACAGACGTCAATACGACGGTCAACCAGAACCCCACGACCGCCTATACGCTCGATGTCTCGGTAGCCAGCAACATTACCCTGACCGGATCGACCACGATCAATAGCAACAGTACCATTACCATCACCAACTCGGGCGGTGGCGTGCTAACTGGTTCGGGCGGCCTCACGACGACGGGGACCGGCACGCTTCTGCTGGATCTCGCCAACACCTATACCGGTACCACAACGGTGAATCACGGCACTTTGCAGATGGGTGTCACCAACGCCTTGTCACAACACACCGCCTTGGTGATGGGCTCGGGCGCTACCTTCGACATCAATAATTTCGATCAGTCGATCGGCTCGCTCGCTGGGTCCGGAACCATCATGCTGGAAAGCAACACGCTGAAGGTCGGCAACGACGGTAGCGCTACGACGTTTTCCGGCACGATCAATGGCGGCGGTATTTTGGCGAAGGTCGGCACCGGCACAATGACGCTCACCTCCGTCACCATGGCCAGCGGCCAGATTCAGGTGCAAGGCGGTGCGCTTAATCAATCCTCGGGCAACAATGCTATCGCCTCTTTGTCGGTCGGCTCGCAATCGGGCAATGCTGGCACGATGTATGTCTCCAGCGGCTCGCTCAGCGTCGGTTCAGCCCTTGCAGTGGGCGATGCGGGCGGGACGGGCAATTTCTACCAATCGGGTGGCACGGTCACCGTCAATGGCTCGATGACCATCGGCAACGAGAGCGGCAAGGGCACCTATTCGCTGTTCGACGGTACGTTGGCTCTAGCGGGCGGGCTCTACACCGTCGGCCGGAATTCCGGTGCCAATGCGGTTAGCACGGGCTCGTTACTGATATCGGGTGGCGTCGTGGATGTGCAGACCGGCAACCTCGTCATCGGCAACAGTGTTAGCGCCACCGGCGCGCAGAGCAGCGGTTTGATCCAGCAAACCGGCGGAACGGTCACCATCGGCGCCGGCGCAGGGCTGTATTTGTCAGGGTATGGCACCGGCGAATATGATTTGAATGGCGGCATATTGCAGGTCGGCGGTAGCAATCTGAACACCAACTACAATAGCGGGGGGGCGGCCTATACCTTCAAGCTCGGCGGCGGCACCATCCAGGTGATCGGCACCGCCTTGACGGCAAGCGCGAACGCCACGCTGGTCACCGGCACGACGTCGACGATCGACACGAATAATTTGGGCGCCACATGGTCGGGTGCGCTTACCGGCGGCGGCGCGCTTGCCAAAATGGGATTGGGCACGCTGACACTAAGCGGTGCCAACACCTATTCCGGCGGAACCACCATCGAAGCCGGCACGCTGCAGCTCGGCAGCGCCACTGCATTGCCAACCGGCAAGGCGGTTACCTTCTCCGGCGATGGCACGCTGAACCTCAACGGCCATAACGCCAGCATCGGCGCCCTTTCCGGCACAAGCGGAACAGTCGCGATCGGCAGTGCAACGCTGACACTCGGCACGGATAACAGCTCATCAAGTTTTGGCGGCGTGTTCACCGGTACCGGTACCGGGGACATTACCAAGAGTGGCACCGGCACGCTGACCCTGACCGGCGATAACAGCAGCTTCACCGGCAGCACCATTATATCGGCGGGTGAGCTGTCGCTCGACCCAAGTGCTGTTCTCGGCGGCTCGGTGACCGTGAAATCGGGCGCCACAATCACCGCCTCCGGCACGATCGACCATAACTACACGCAGAATGCCGGTGCGACGATGATCGTCCAGGCAAGCTCGAGTTCGGCCTCCAGCCTGAAGGTCGGAGGCACCGCTTCGATCGCCGGCGCGCTGTCGGTTGAGGCGACGACCGGCCAATATGATACGACGACGAACTATACGATCCTGACTGCGACAGGCGGCGTCACCGGTACGTTCGGCACAGTGTCGAGCGACCTCGCCTTCCTGACGCCGACCCTGACCTATTCGGCGAATAGCATCGACCTCACGCTGACGCGCAACGCCTCGACCTTTGCGTCCATCGCCGGCACGGCCAATCAGCGCTCGGTCGGTGCTGCCCTCGACCAATTATCGGTGAACGGCCCAGCCGCCTTAACACCCTTCTTCAACGCGGCCCTCAGCCAAACCACCGCACAGGCAACGGCGACGCTCGACCATGTCGGCAGTAGCGCGCAGATCGCCAGTGTCACCAGCAGCGTGGCGCTCGATGCCGGGCAGCATTTCGCATCATCCATGATGCAGGCCCCTGGCCTGTCCGGCCCACCCGCCCAATACACGACGTCGCAGCCGACCCGGCTGCAATTTGCCTCCGCCGATCCGCTCGACGTTCAGGCGCAGGCCGCAGGCGCGCATCCGAAGGATAGCCGCTGGGGCGCCTGGGCAACCGGCGACAGCATCAATGGCAAGATCGCCGGCGATCGCAATTCGGCGGACACCAATTACAACAGCGATGGCGAGGCGTTCGGCATCGATTATCGCTTGAGTCGCAGTTGGATGATCGGCATCAGCGGGGGCCACGTCTCGACCACCGCCTCCATCTACTCCCTCGGCGCCAGCACCAAGATCGACAGCAACTCCGCCGGGATTTACACAGGGTTTCGGTCCGGTTCGCTCTACGCCACCGCCTCGATCGGCTATGCCCATAACGATGAACAAGATACGCGCTCGGTGGTGGTCGAAGGCCTCGCCACGTCAACCGCAACCGCGAGCCCGCACGGCAACCAGGCCCTGGGCGCTGCCGAGATCGGCTATGATTTCCGTGGCCCGGCGCAAATGACCATAACGCCGCTGGTCGGCGTGGACGCCAGCGTCTTCAACCAACCGAGCTACACCGAAAGTGGCGCCGGCGCGCTCGACCTCACCGTCGCCTCCAAGACGACGAAAGAGGTTCGCACCATGGCAGGCGCGCAGATTTTCGACTCGTTCTGGCTGACCGATGTCAGATGGCTTGATCTGGAGATGCGCGGCGCCTGGGCGCATGAAGTGACAAGCGATGATCGCCTGGTGTCCGCGCAATTCGCCGATGCTCCCGGTTCCGGCTTCGTCGTATCAGGCGCCCGGCCGAAACGCGATGCAGCTCTTGTTGGCATCGGGGTTGCCACGCCGCTGATCCGGCGGATCAGCCTATATGTTCGCTATGACGGCGACATCAACGGCTCGGATAACGCACATGGCGTCAGCGGCGGCATGCGGGTGACCTGGTAGCGATCACGCTGCGGTGACCGAGTTGCGAAAGGCAATCGGATCGGCGATTTTCAGGATCGGCTCAAAACTCGATCCGGTTCCCCGCACGATGACGTTGCCGTAGCCGAATAGCCGCCCCATCACCGACTGGACGACGTCGACGCTTTCCACCTTCGCCATGTTCATTTCAGCCGTGACGCGCCCGAGCAGTCCGCGCTTGAAGATGACACGCCGGTCGGTCACCGCGATCTCCGTCGACATCCGTTTCAGCCAGGCGCTCAAAAACATGACGGGCGTTACCAGCACGCCATAGCCGGCCAGAATGAGGCCAATCAGATTGGGTGAATCGAACCCTCCCGTGGCTGCGATCACCGCAACACCGGCGAGCCCCACTAAAAGAGCGAAAATCGCCGGCAGGTACACCGACCAATGTATTGTGCCGTCATATCGAAGCGTTTCGCCCGGCTGAAGAATTCTGCTGACATAGCTCATGACGATATGCTGCCTGACCGAAGATCCGTTATGTCAGCAACGCGCGAAAGTGCCACAAGGTTCTCTTGCGCGATTTCGCATTTCGCTTACCTAACGCCGATATAGGCTCAGGATCACTCCTCAATCTTTCAGGGTCGAGACGATGCGAATTTTGGTGGTTGGAGCTGGTGCTACGGGCGGCTATTTCGGCGGTCGGCTGATACAGGCCGGGCGGGATGTGACCTTTCTGGTGCGACCGGGACGCGCCGATTTGCTGCGCCGCGATGGGTTGCGCATCATAAGCCCGCATGGCGATCTGACGCTGGCGCCGAAGCTGCTGACCGCCGATCAGATCACCCAGCCATTCGACGCGATCCTGCTATCGGTCAAAGCCTATGCGCTGGAGCCCGCCCTTGCCGATCTGGCGGCGGCGGTGGGGCCGGCCACGATGATCATGCCGATGCTGAACGGCATGCGGCATATCGATCGGCTGATCGAGTGTTTCGGCGAGGGCCCGGTATTGGGCGGTGTCTGTATCGTCGCCACCACGCTGGACGAGGAAGGGCGCATCCGGCAGTTGAACGACATGCAGGAATTGATCTATGGCGAGCGCAGCGGCGCCGAGTCAGCCCGGGTCGCGGCGCTGGATGCCGAGATGCAGGGGGCCGGCTTCAAAGCGCGCTCATCGACCCGCATCCTGTCGGAGATGTGGGAGAAATGGGTGTTGCTGGCGACTCTGGGCGGGGTCACCTGCCTGATGCGCGGTACGGTTGGCGAGATCGAGGCGGCACCGGGCGGCGCTAGCTTCGCGCTGAACTGCTTGAATGAGAGCATCGCCATCGCAACCGCTTCCGGCTTTCCACCGCGCGAGGTTTTCGTGGAACGTGCAAAGTCGCTCGTAAGCACGCCCGGCTCAAACTTCGCGTCGTCGATGTATCGCGACATGCAGCAATCCGCCCCGATCGAGGCCGATCATATCCTCGGTGACTTTCTCGACCGGGCCGGGCGGCTGGCGGTTCCAGCGCCGCTTCTGACGATCGCCTATACGCATCTGTCGATCTACCAGAACCGACTTGGCTAGGGGAAAATGCGAATGAAAATCGGAGTTATCGGACTGGGCAAGATGGGCACCGGCATGGCGTCCAATCTGATCAAGGCCGGACACGAGGTGACGGTGTTCAATCGCACCGCGACCGCCATGGAGCCAGTCGTGGCACTTGGCGCACGTGGCACCTCGAGCGTCGCGGAAGCCTGCTGCGGAGATGCCGTCATCACCATGCTGGCCAATGACGCGGCGGTCGAGGCGGTCGGGTTCGCCGAGGACGGAATTCTATCCGCCCTGCCGAAAGGTGGGATCCACATCTCATCCAGCACGATCAGCGCTGCCTTGTCGGAGCGCCTGACCAAGGCGCACCAAGAGCACGGGCAAGGTTATGTAGCGGCACCCGTCTTTGGCCGACCGGAAGCTGCAGCCGCCGGGAAGCTCTTCGTGGTCGCTGCGGGATCTGAGGCAACAATCGCCGATTGCCAGCCCCTCTTCGACGCGATCGGCCAGAAAACCTTTGTCATCGGGCAAACGCCCAAGGCGGCGAATATCGTCAAGCTTAGCGGCAATTTCCTGATCGCCTCGGTGATCGAAGCGCTTGGCGAGGCTATGGCGCTGGTCGGCAAGGCGGGGATCGATCAGCGGCAATATCTCGATCTGCTGACCTCAACACTATTTGACGCGCCGGTCTACCGGACCTATGGCACGTTGATCGTCGAGAAGAAATTCTCGCCCGCCGGCTTTGCCGCGCCGCTTGGCCTCAAGGACATAAACCTTGCGCTCAGCGCAGCGCAGGACCTGAAAGTCCCCATGCCGCTCGCAAGCCTGTTGCATGATCGGTTTCTGGCGCTCCTCGCTCAAGGCGGAGAAGCGCTGGATTGGTCCGCGATTGCCGCGCTCGCCGCGCGCGATTCGGGTGATCTCTCGGCATCGCTGCCGTGATACCGCGATTGGCGCTGATCCTGGCGCTCGCCGGGGGGCTGTTCGGTAATCGGGCCCTGGCCGCCGAGCCGATAAAGGTGAAGGCCTTCGTCGCGGCCATGTTTGAGATCGGCGAAAATACAGGCGATCGCGCGGGCGAATTTCAATACTGGTATGAGCGGTATTGGACGGCCAGCCAGCCGATCGCGGTCAGAGGCGCCCTGAAGCCGGTTTATTGCAATCCGGACGGCGTCTGCGGCGCCGTACTGGGTATGGGCAAGGTCGCCTCGTCATCGTCGATGCAGGCGATCCTGTTGAACCCGCAATTCGACTTCAGCCAGACCTATTTCATTCTCTCCGGCGTTGCCGGCACGCCGCCGTCACGCGGCACAATCGGCGAAGTGGTATGGGCGAGCTGGCTGGTCGATTACGATCTCGGCCATCGCTGGGCAGCGGGCGAGGTTAAGCCGGGC
>CAIZEE010000541.1 GCA_903931835.1 uncultured Elstera sp. | reverse complement strand
CCCGCTGATGTGTTCTCTGTCCTGCTCAGCGCGATTGTAAAAAAATCGAGCGGCCGTGGATTGTCGGGCAAAATCGACCGTATTACCTATCGCAGGCGGCTGAAGTAAACAGCAAGGAATCATGACTGACCTCAGATATTTCAATCGGTTGGGACCCGTTAAGCTTGGCGATATCGCCCGTTTTGTTGGTGGCGAGCTTTCTAAACCCGATAAGGCCGAGATACTGATCCAGGACATTGCTCCGATCGAGGAAGCGGGCGAGGGCGATATTACCGTCCTCAGCGACCGGCGCTACCTGAAGCTGCTCGATCACAATGCGGCGTCCGCGGTCATTACCAGCCAGGCACTGAGCGGGTTTCTGCCCGAAGACCGGCCGCTCGTCTATTGCGACCAGCCGCGCCTCGCCTTCGCCAAGCTCGGTCATCTGTTCTATAACGACCCGGTAGCCGAGCATCCGGGCATCGACCCCAGTGCCCGGATCGCTCCGGATGCGGTCATCGGTACCGGATCGCAAATCGAACCGGGTGCGGTGATTGGTGCCGGGGCGCGGATCGGCGCTGGGTGTCAGATCGGCGCCAATGCCGTGATCGGCAATGCCGTTGTGATGGGGAATGGCTGCCGTGTCGGCGCGACCGCCAGCATCAGCCACGCCCTTATCGGCGACCGGGTTGAGATAGGCTGCGGCGCCCGGATCGGCGGGCCCGGCTTTGGTTTTGAGCCGGACGGCCAGAAACTGGTCCGAATGCTGCAGATCGGCCGCGTGATTATCGAGGATGATGTCGATATCGGCGCCAATACCGCAATCGATCGGGGTGCGACCGGCGACACAGTGATCGGCGCCGGCTCCAAGCTGGATAATCTGGTTCAGATCGGCCACAACGTCCGGATCGGTAAGTCGTGCATCTTGTGCGGCCAGGTCGGCATTGCCGGCAGCACGACACTGGGTGATGGGGTCATCATGGGCGGGGCGAGCGCCGTCGCGGATCATCTGACCATCGGCAGCGGCGTGCGCATCGCGGCCAAGGCCGGCGTAATGCGTGATCTGGAGCCTGGCGCCGTTGTCTCCGGAGTGCCGGCCATACCGATTCAGGATTGGTATCGGCAAACCGCCGGCCTCATCCGCATGTTTTCGCGCCGAGCCAAGAAATCCGAAGAAGCCTGATGGGAGCGGGCGGGGCGTGACCGGTGATGGCATTCCCCATCACGACGACGCACTGCGGTCGTTGAGAGATCCGGAGGTGCTTGAACGCCGTCGGGCCATGCTGTTCCAGCCGCATATGCTGCCGCTGGTTGCTTATGTCGATCGCCTGCGCCAACGCTATGACGGGTATGTGCCGGATTTCGACCCTCTGGATGGCGGGATCAACGCCCGTATCCTGTTCCTGTTTGAAAAGCCTGGCGCCAAAGCGGACCCATCGAGCGGCGGTTCAGGTTTCGTCAGTCGGAACAACGACGATCCATCGGCCGCTGCGACCTTCACCTTCATGACCTCGGCCGGGATTCCGCGCCGGGAAACTGTGACTTGGAATCTTGTCCCCTGGTGGCGCAAGATGCAGCGGGCGAAGCGTGTGGAGATCGCGATCGGGTTGCGCGAAATGGCTGATCTGCTGGCGCTTCTACCGCGCCTCGATACGGTTGTCCTGATTGGTGCGGCGGCAGCGGTTAGGCCGCGCGTGTCGCATCTGCGTGTGATCGAAAGCGCTCATCCAAGCCCCGTTACCCGCGCCCGCAATCCGGGTAGATGGTGCGCTATCCCGGCAACCTGGAGGCAGGCGGCACGGGAATGCTATGACGGCCATGGAACTGTTTCTCAACGACATTTCTCGGAACTGGATTACGAATGACCATTATCCTCGCAGTTGAATTGGCAGGGAGCGCAGACCATGCCCTCTAAGCTCAGCGTCAAGCAGTACGGTTTTCTGGCGGGTTCGCTCGCTTACGTGGTCGGAATATTCTTTCTCGATATCTCGACGCCATCGACCTACAACGAATCGGTCTTGCTCGTGCTTGCCTTCTCGCTGGTCTATCCGGTAAGGCGCATTTGGGCGATCGGGCTGGTATTCTCCGCAACCATCACGGCCGCGATCCTGACAGCGTTCTTTGAACCTGGGGCGGATACCGACCTTGGAACCTGGGCGAATATTTGGATTCTCGTGATCGTTGAAAGTGGCGTCGCCTTCATGACGTGGCGTGTCATGGGGATCGAGAACGCGCTCTACCAACTATCGAACACCGATCCGCTGACCGGGGCCTTCAACCGCCGCCATTTCATGACCTTGATGGATCGCGAACGGAAGATCGCCGAGCGTTATGAGACGCCGCTATCGCTGCTTCTGCTCGACATCGATCATTTCAAGAGGATCAACGATACCTATGGTCATCCGACAGGCGACGAGGCGATCAAGGCGATCGCCGAAACCTGCCGGCGTCAGGTTCGCTCGACCGACACCTTCTGCCGTTATGGCGGTGAGGAATTCATCGTCGCCCTGCCGCAAACCGACGAGGCGGGGGCGGTGATCGCGGCCGAACATCTGCGCAAAGGTGTTTCGAAGATCGAAATTATGGCGGATGACGGTCGCCCGGTGCGTTTCACCGTCAGCATTGGCGTCGCCAGCTTCGTTCGTAAATCGACGGTCGAACAACTGATCGAATGCGCGGACCAGGCGCTTTACGCCGCCAAGCTGGGCGGCCGCAATCAGGTTCAAATCGGCAAGTATGACAGCATTGACGCTGCGTTAAGCCGGGAACACTGAGGGTTAGAAGCGACGTAAAACAGGGCGGCGGTCAGGGCATCCAGTAGGCGCCCTCCGCCATTTGCAGGAACTCGACCGTGGTTGCGATCGCACTGCTGTAGATTTCGATCAACTTCAGCAGATCGGCGGGGTTCGACAGCTCTGCGTCCGACCGATCGGCCAGGATCACGCGCCGCCTGCCTTCATACTCGAACAGGAACAGATGGCTGTCGTGGCCCCAGCCGGAGTGCAGCACCGGCGTGTCTGCAAGCAGCGTGGCGCGACCAGGATCAAGGTTGGCGCCCTTGAGAACGTTCCCGAAGCGACTGGGCGGGAGCCCGTTACCGTCCGTCAGGGCGCCATTCATGCGACGTACTCCGCCAGGCCACCAGACTGGGCGGGGCTAACTCAATGAACGGCTAGCGGCGAACAACGTTCCCACGTGGATGGTGTTTTCCGACTGGTCTAACGGGTAGCGCTCACTGCGCTGACACCTGCGTCGCATCTTCGATCAGCGCTCGCGCCAGGCTTGCATACCCGCTTGTCTTCAGCCGTGTCACCTGATCCTGATCCGCCGTACGGCGGTTGATACGAGCGCTGAACCTTTCATCCTCGATCGGCGGGGGCATGACGAAGCGCCAGCGACCGGTTTCGACGTCGATGATCGCGGCCTTGAGGCGGATGCGCATTTGCTGGCTTTCGTCCGGCACAATCAGGCCGACGATCGGGACCCACGAAATCACCTTGGTCGCCTCGTTTTGCTGGGCTGCTTCGAGCTGTCCCCAATAGCACAGGATCTGGCGGTAACCGCCCTCGGCTGCGGCCAGCCTGAGGCGCCGCGCCAGACCGTCTCGGTCGGTAGACGGCACGCCGGAAAACGGCACGACATGGAACACCGGCTCCAGCGCTGCGATCATCTGCGGGTCAGGGCTGAAGGCGCCTGACTGGATCACCAGCAGCGACTTGCCGAGTTCGGCATGCACGGTGCCGCCCGTTGAGAGCGCTGCCTGAATGCGCGCCTCGGTAACCGGCTCGCCGTTATCGGGCACCAGTACGTCGAGTTCGTTCAACTCACCGCGATAGGCATTGTTGTAGCTATCGCCCGGCGGCCCCGAATTCGAGATCGAACGGACCGAGCAGGCGCTGAGCGTCAGAGCTAGGGTCACGACGATAAATTGCCTGCTGCGCATCGGAGTACCTTTGAACCGAAGTTGATGGGGCGAGGCTCAGCTCACTAAATACGCGCCGAGGATGACTTGCCCGTCCGTTACGCAATCGACGATAAACTAAGTTGCAATGGTGCTGAAGCGACATCCAGCGCTATTACCGTCAATCGAATGATGCCCCGAACCAAAATCGGGAATTTCTGAGGGCCAGAAAGAGCCAATAACTTATTGATTTTATTGGCTCCGGGGCTCGGATTCGAACCGAGGACCGATCGGTTAACAGCCGATTGCTCTACCGCTGAGCTACCCCGGAACAAAGCCCATCCCAAGCGGCTGGATGGGCCTCGACTAAACGCGTCTGTCATGCACGGCCACGAGGATCCGACGGGCATGGAGGCCGGGACCGGAATCGAACCGACGTACGAGGCTTTGCAGGCCCCTGCATGACCACTCTGCCACCCGGCCGACGCACCGCCAGATCACTCGTTTCGACTACTCAGTCGAGCCGAGGTGCCGCTTATACTGGTACGGTTAAGGTCGGTCAAGCCGAACCCGTTGCGACATTTATTGCGGTTTTCCACACTGGTTGCGGTCGGCACGCGACAATCGTATAAACAGCGACCGATTTCGCTGGCCGCATCTGGAAGCTTGCATGGATTACGCTCTACGCCGCCGTAACATGGTCGAAAGTCAAATCCGTACCAATAAGGTTACGGATGAAGCGGTTATCGCGGCCTTGCTGGAAATTCCGCGTGAACGTTTCGTCCCGGAAATCTACGCCGGCGTTGCCTATGTCGATGAGGAGTTGCCGCTCGGCGACGGACGTTTCCTGATGGAGCCGATGGTGCTGGCGCGCCTGCTGCAACTGGCGCAGATCGAACCTGGCGACAGCGTGCTCGATATCGGCTGTACGACCGGCTACTCAAGCGCGGTGCTCGCCCGTTTGGCGCGCACGGTCGTGTCATTGGAGAGCAATGAGCGACTGGCTGCGATTGCCGATGCGAATTTGAAACGCCAGGGATTTTCGAACGCCCGCGTAGTCGCCGGCCCGATGGTGTCGGGCGCTAAGCAATTCGGCCCCTACCAGGTTATTTTCATCGGCGGCGCGGTTGCCGGGGTTCCGCCACAATTGATTGCTCAACTGGCCGAGGGCGGGCGGCTTGTTTCGGTAATCAGGTCGGGTTCGGGCATCGGGCAGGCGACTCTGACCCGGATGATCGGGGCGGCACCGTCTCACGTGGTGGCTTTCGATGCGGCAACGCCGTATCTGCCGGGATTTGTGCCTGAGGAAAGTTTCGTCTTTTGATGACTGAGCGGACCGGCATTGATGTTACCGAGCTGGCGGCATGGCGCCAATCGGACGCGCCACCCCTTGTCATCGATGTGCGCGAGGCGTGGGAGCTCGATATTTGCGCCTTGCCGGGCGCGCTCCATATAGCGCTCAACGATTTGCCGCGACGCTTGAATGATGTGCCGACGGACCAGCCCGTCGTTCTCATGTGCCATCATGGCGGACGTAGCGAGCATGCCAGACGCTGGCTGGCGCAGAACGGCGTTACCAACGCCCTCAATCTTGAGGGCGGCATTGACGCGTGGTCGATCGCTGTCGATAACACCCTGGCGCGTTATTAACGGCTGGGCGATACCAAGGGGCAGATTACTGGCAGCGTGCCTGGAGCCCACAAACATT
>CAIZEE010000540.1 GCA_903931835.1 uncultured Elstera sp. | reverse complement strand
CGGGGGGCAGCGACATGGGTGTAAATCTGCGTCGTCGCGATATCGGCGTGGCCCAGCATCTGCTGTACCGCCCGCAGATCGGCGCCGCCATCGAGCAGGTGGGTGGCGAATGCATGGCGCACGACATGCGGCGAAATCACTGCGGGATCGATCCCGGCCTTCAGCGCCAGCGATTTCAGCCAGAGCGCGAAACTGGTCCGTCCCACCGGATGAGGCCGGCCCGGAACGGGAAAAAGATAGGGTGAGACTTGGCGTTCAGCCAGAAAACTCGGCCTCTGCTGAAGATAGGCCGAGATCGCACGCCGTGCCTGGTCGGTCAGCGGCACCATCCGTTCCTTGTCACCCTTGCCGCGCACGATTAGCCATTCCGGATCGCGCGCCACAGCGGCCAAGCGCAGATTGCAGAGTTCCGAGACGCGCAAACCCGTCGAATAAAGCAGCTCCAGCATCGCCACCAGCCGGATGCCCTTCGGTCCCGGCACCTGTGCTGCGGCCTCGATCAAGGCCGATATGCCCCCTTCGCTCACAATTTTCGGCAAGGTGGAGCCGAGCCTTGGTCCCTCGATCAGCGCCGTCGGGTCAGACATCACCCGGCCGTCGCCAAACAGGAATTGATAAAACTGGCGTAAGGCCGACAGACGCCTTGCCGCCGTTCGTGCGGCAAATCCAGCCTCGCTCAATTTGGCGAGATAAGCCTCGATATCGCGGCGTTCGGCCTGCTCGATCGCCCTGCCTTTGCCGGTGAGAAAGCCCTGGAAGTCCTGCAGATCGCGGCGATAGGCGGCGATGGTGTGCTGGCTCGACCCGCGTTCGGCCGCCAGCATTTCCAAGAACCCGTCGAAATGCTGGTGACCGCCCCTCATAGATCGGATGCGGCAGCAGTCTCAACGGCGAGGCCGCGCGCCTCGGCATCAAGGCCGAAGGCGTGCAGGCTAGCCAGAATCTGCTCGATCACGATGACATCGCCCGGTCCACCGGCCCGGCCACCGGAATTGATCAGCGCCAGCGCCACTGCTTCGCCGAGCCTGGCGCCAGTCGTCGCGCTCCTGAGTTCAGTCCAGGCCGCCGGCGTCGCAACGATCGGGACGCTTTTGGTGGCGGGATCGGCGAAGGGCAGGAAAGCGTCGCCCGACAGCGTCTCGCCCGTCCCCTCCAGCAAGGCGAGCACCAGAGCGCGGCGTGCTGGCGCTGCCTCCGCATCGCGCTCGAATTCCGCCTCCAGCCACGCCTTGAGCACGGAGGGTTCGGGCGAGCCTGCTTCCTTGATCCCAGCGAGCCGGGCATAGGCCCAGAGCCGGGGAAGCTGATTGGCATCGTCGCCCTTGAGCTCGCGGGCGTAGTCGAACCAGCTACGCGCCACATCGAAGGCGCCCGCCACCATCAACGCACGGCCGAATTCCAGCGTGTGCTTGGCCATATCCGGGCCCGGCTTGATTTGGCTGATCGCGGATTGGTAGGCGCGCGCGGTAACGGCGAACAGATCGGTTCCGCGCACGGCCTGCAAACCAGCGGCGATCAGATTGGCCCGCTCAACCGGCGACGGCTCCAGCCGTGCTTCACGATAAACCAGGGCGCGCGCACGGGCAGAACTGGGCGCTGCCTTGATGACATTGGAGAATTTGGCGAGCTCGGCGGCGGTGCCCTCAATCGCCATATAGGCCTGGGCCAACCCGTCAGCGTCGAGCGCTCCGGCGGACGCTGCCCGTTCGGCGGCGGCAAGGCGCAAAGCAGGTGCGGCTGAGGTATTATTGGCGAGCACGG
>CAIZEE010000539.1 GCA_903931835.1 uncultured Elstera sp. | reverse complement strand
GCGCCATTGTCGAGGAGATCGTCATTGGTGGTCTGGCCTTCCGCCACAACGCGGAGGATGGCAACGGCATCGGTGAAATCAGCGGGCATTTCCATCCCAAGGCGGCGGTGATGACGCGCACACGCCGCTATACCGCACGCTGCTTTGTCTCCGATGGCAAGCGCCTGATCGCGCCGGCTTTCGGCAGCTATACGGGCGGGCTGGATGTGTTCGACCCGGCGATAACGAGGTTGCTCGCACCCGATTTCTGGGCCTATTTGACCGCTCCCGGTCGCGTTCTGGCCGTCCCCCGCCATCGGCTTGTCCCGGGCCGGGCATAATCGCCCTGTCATCCGGCGGCAACAGCCCTACCTAGTTGTGATCATGGTTGCCTCCGCCCCGTCGCTCGTCTGGTTTCGTCAAGACCTTCGCCTCGCCGATAACCCTGCGCTGATAGCGGCCGCAGCGGCCGGGCCAGTAATCCCGGTCTATATCCTGGATGATGAGACGCGGGGGTTGAGGGGTATCGGCGGCGCTTCCAAATGGTGGCTCCACCAGTCGCTGCGATCGCTGGCGGCCGATCTGGCTGAACGCGGGTTGTCGCTGGTGCTGCGCCGTGGACCAGCAGCGGCGGCATTATCCGAGCTGGTGCGGGACAGCAGCGCTCACTCGGTTTTCTGGAATCGCTGCTATGAGCCGGGCACGATCACGCGAGATAGCGCGATTAAGCAGCAATTGACGGCTGAGGGCATACGCGCGGCCAGCTTCAACGCCAATTTGCTGCTGGAACCCTGGGAGATCACAACCGGCGGCGGCGATCCCTACCGTGTCTTCACGCCGTTCTGGCGCGCACTCTGTGCCCGATTGTTGCTAGGGGAAGTGCCGCCAATGCCGCCCCTCTCGCCTGGCCCGAAGCTTCGATCGGACAGTCTCGACGACTGGAACTTGCTTCCGACCAAGCCGGATTGGGCCGGCGGGCTGCGCAACGCGTGGCAACCAGGGGAAGCCGGCGCCCTCCGCCAGTTGGACAAATTCATCGATGAAGGGCTTGGTCGTTACGCGGACGAGCGCAATCGTCCCGACCTGCCAAGCAGTTCCAGCCTGTCACCCCATCTCCATTGGGGTGAGATCAGCCCCGGCCAGATCTGGCGGGCGGTGCGTCGGGCGGCTGACGCAGAACCGGCGCTGGAGCGCCACGCTGCCTCCTATTTGCGTGAAATCGGCTGGCGCGAGTTCAGCTATCACCTGCTGTATCATTTCAGCTATCTGCCGGACCGCCCCTTGCGCCCGGAATTCGAACGCTTCGATTGGACCGACGATCCTGCGCTTCGGATGGCATGGAGTCGTGGTAAGACCGGCTATCCGCTGGTTGATGCCGGCATGCGCCAACTGTGGCAGACTGGCTGGATGCATAACCGCGTCCGCATGGTCGTCGCCTCATTCCTGATCAAGCATTTGCTGCAGGACTGGCGGCATGGCGAGGCTTGGTTCTGGGATACGCTGGTCGACGCGGATCTCGCGAGCAATGCGGCGAGCTGGCAATGGGTCGCCGGCAGCGGCGCTGACGCCGCACCCTATTTCCGCATCATGAACCCGATCCTGCAGGGCCAGAAATTCGATCCCAACGGCGACTATGTGCGGCAATTCGTGCCGGAGATCGCCGACCTGCCCACCGAGTATTTGCATACGCCGTGGACCGCGCCGGCGGACGTTCTCGCCACAGCCGGCATTGAGCTCGGGCGCAGCTATCCCTATCCACTCATCGATCATGTTGCCGGCCGCAACCGCGCACTCGCCGCCTTCGCCCGGCTGCGTGAGTAGGACATGACCTCCTCCCTCTATCCGGGTGCCGTGATGCATCGCCGCCTCACCCCGCCGCGGCGACGGTTCGTCTATCGCGTCTTTTCGATGCTGATCGATCTCGACGAGCTACCGGAACTCGACGCTAGGCTTCGCCTGTTTTCCTATAACCGCCGCAATCTGGTGAGTTTTTTCGACGCTGATCACGGCGCCTGCGACGGCTCCAAGCCGCGAGCTTGGATCGAGGCTGTGCTCGGCCAGCGCGATCTCGACTGGCAGTTGGGGACGGTCCAACTGCTGTGTTTTCCGCGCCTGTTCGGCTATGTCTTCAACCCGCTTTCAATCTTCTTCTGCCGTGATCGGTCAGGCGTGCTGCGCGGCATTCTCTATGATGTGCGCAACACGTTTGGCGACAAGCATGGCTATTTCATCGAAGTTCCGGCCGACCGCAAGGCCTCTGCCAAGATTGTGCAAAGCTGCGCCAAGATCTTCCACGTGTCACCCTTCCTGCCGCTGTTCGGCACTTATCATTTCTGGCTAAACGAGCCGGACGACGCGCTGTCGATTGCGATCCGCAACGATGCCGCAGACGGCAACCGCCTGATCGCAGTCCAAACCGGCAATCGTGTCGATGTGTCAGACATGGCGCTCGCCAACGCCATTATCCGCCACCCGCTGATGACGCTGAAGGTGACTGCGGCAATCCATTGGCAGGCGCTTTTCCTATGGCTTCGGGGCGCTCGCTTCCATCGCCGCCCGCCCCCGCCCGAGGCCGCTGTGTGTCCTTCGCCGAGGTGCCGCGCAAGGCTGCTTTGTAACCAACCTGCCCGAGCCGGACTTGACACAAGCCCAGTCTCTCGGTCTATTCCGCCTATCCGAGCGTTCGGGCGCGTAGCTCAGCGGGAGAGCACTGCCTTCACACGGCAGGGGTCACAGGTTCAATCCCTGTCGCGCCCACCATTCAACCAGGTCCCCTTAGAATCAAAACAAGCCCCGACGCCGCTAAGGCGCCGGGGCTTGCTTGCAACTGAGGATCGAGGTTCACGCGTCTAGTCAGTCAGGGCGGACATCCATCATGGAACTCGATATCGGCTTCATCGCCGGCCTATTCACCACTTTCGCCTACGCCCCCCAGCTATGGAAAGCCGCCCGATCCGGCTCGACCGGCGATCTCTCACTTGTCATG
>CAIZEE010000538.1 GCA_903931835.1 uncultured Elstera sp. | reverse complement strand
GACGAACAGCATCGCTTCGGTGTGCATCAACGCCTCAGCCTCGCCTCCAAGGGCAAGGGTGTGGATATTCTCGTCATGACGGCGACGCCAATCCCCCGGACGCTGATGCTGACTGCCTATGGCGATCTCGATGTCTCGCGGCTGACGGAAAAACCAGCCGGGCGGCAGCCGATCACGACGCGGGCCATCCCGCTGGACCGGCTTGACGAGACCATCCAGGCAATCGGCCGCGCCATCGGCTCCGGCGCCCGCGTTTATTGGGTCTGCCCGCTGGTCGAGGAATCCGAGACCGGCGACATGGCAGCGGCGGTCGAGCGGCATCTCCTTCTGCAGGGAATTTTCGGTGACCGGGTTGGCCTGATCCATGGCCGAATGAAATCGGCGGACAAGGATCGCACCATGGCCGAGTTCGCCACCGGGTCACTCGATATACTGGTCGCGACCACCGTCATCGAGGTCGGCGTCGATGTGCCGGAGGCAAGCGTGATGGTGGTCGAACACGCCGAGCGGTTCGGCTTGGCCCAGCTCCATCAACTGCGCGGGCGGATCGGCCGTGGCAGCCTCGCGTCAACTTGCCTGCTGCTCTATCAAGCGCCGCTCGGTGAAACAGCCCGCGCGCGGTTGGAAATCATCCGCGAGACCGAGGACGGGTTTCGGATTGCCGAGGAAGATCTGCGCCTGCGCGGCGCAGGCGAGCTGCTCGGCACCAGACAGGCCGGATTGCCGGAATTCCGCCTGGCCGATCTGGAGGCGCATGGCGAGTTGCTGAGCCTGGCGCGCGACGAGGCGGCAAGAGTTCTGGAGCGGGATCCAACACTGGAAAACCGATCAGGTGCTGCCTTGCGCAATCTGCTGTATCTGTTCGAGCGCGACACTGCGGTACGCTATCTCCGCTCTGGCTAAGGAAATACGATGACCCTTCTTCCGACCATATCGGGGCACACCAGGGTGTTCGGGATCATCGCCGATCCGATCCATCACGTGCGCGGGCCAACGCTGTTCAACGAGATATTCCAGAAATCTGGATATGACGCCGTGATGGTGCCGTTGCATATCACCAGCGCTGAGCTGCCGACGGTCTGGCGGGGGTTGCGTGACCTACGCAATCTCGACGGGTTTCTGGTGACGGTGCCTCACAAGACTGCGGCCGCCGAATTGTGCGACGCGGTTGATGCGGCAGCCAGTCTGATCGGCGCGGTCAATGTCGTGCGCCGCGAAGACGATGGGCGGATGGTCGGCGCTATGTTCGACGGGGTCGGATTCGTCGCCGGCCTGCGGGCCAACGGATATGAACCGGCAGGACAAAGCGTCTTGCTGCTCGGCGCCGGCGGCGCTGCCTCTGCTATCGCTTTGGCGTTGCTTGACTGCGGCATCGGCCGACTGACGATTGCCAATCGAACGAGCGCCAAGGCAGAAATGCTGGCGGCGCAACTGCGCAAAGTCATACCGAACGCAGAAATCGCGATCGGCACCGCCGATCCCACCGGGCATGATTTGGTGGTGAACGCGACATCCCTTGGGCTCTATCTCAGTGACCCGTTGCCACTGAACCCCGAACTTTTGACCGAGCGCATGACGGTAGCGGAGATCATCATGAACCCAGTTGAAACGCCGCTATTGAGCGCTGCACGCGCGCGCGGATCGGCGATTCAATATGGTCGCCAGATGCTTGATCATCAGTTGCCCCTGCTTGCCGGATTTCTCGGCTTACCGGGTTACCCCTAACGCCGTTCGTGTAAAATCATTCGCTTGCCATGTCTCGGCGACTCGATACGTATTCGGTCAAAGACCGATTAATCCTGGGAGATTACAATGTCAGAGATCCAATTGTTTGCCCTAATCAAGCAAATGTCGGCGGTTCTGGAGAGTGGCGATGAAATATACAAACCATCACTATATTGGCAAGAGCTGAATACAAGACACGAAGATTCACTGTATGATAACGGCATCGATCAGTTTAAGAATACTCAGAATCTGCAATATTTTAATTTTATAATGTCATCTGTGAAAGATGGTTTGTTTAAGCGACAAATTCAGCTATGGCCAACGCATTTTGACGACAGTATGATAGAGACGATTTTTGAAAATAAGGAAATATTGCCGCCCCACATGGCCGAGATCTACCGGATATATGTCAGCCTACTATGGGGGCTTACCAAGCATCATGATCAGCTTGGACAATTCGAACAGCTTAGCGAACCGCTGGTTGGAAACCCGTTTCGCATCCGACGGGGCGATGGCTATATCAGCCAGGATCTGTGCAACTCGTATCGTGAGTACCAGGCCGTCGTGATCGGCAGTTATCCTGAACGGTCGCCAAATGGCCGGGTAATCGGTGAGTTGGGGTCCGGCTACGGTCGGGTTGGCTACGTTTTCGGCATGCTAAGCAACGCGCGTTATTGTTTCTTCGATATTCCGCCTGCACTCGCCATAGCGCAGGCGTACTTCCAGAAGATCTTCCCAGATCGCAAGATATTTGGCTTTCGCGATTTCCGTAACTTCGCCCAAGTTGAAGCAGAAATCGCATCGTCGCAGTTTGCCTTCTTCACCGCAAACCAGATCGAGCAGTTCCCCGATTCTTACTTCGATACCTTCATCAACATAAGCTCGCTACACGAGATGAAGAAAAATCAAATAGCGCATTACCTTAATCAATTCGATAGATTAACAAAAACGTCGATCTATCTGAAACAATGGATATTATCAGGAAATCACGTTGATAATATCATAGTCACCGCGAACGACTATCCACTGCCGGATCACTGGCAGGCCGCAATCGACCAGATTGACCTAGTCGCACCGCTCTTCTTTGAACGTCTCCTGCTCCGGCAATAGCGGAAATCGCCGCTTGATTGGACATACACTCAATGAAATTTCTGAAGATCATTCGGCCGGTCGTTCCGCTGGATCGCGTTGCCGCGTGCCTGCAAAGCCAGTACGGACTTATCGGCACACTCAGCGAGCTTTACAGTGAACGTGATCTGAATTGCCGCCTGATCGAACCGGGCGGCGCACAGTGGGTTGTGAAGATCGCCAGCATTGAGGAAAACCCAGCGGTAATCGAGTGCCAGCTCCAAGCGATGCGGCATATCGAACGGGTTGATCCGACCCTGCCCGTGCCGCGCGTGCGGCAGACGACGGATGGTCACGATCTCACACAAATCGAGGATGGCGCCGGCGCCACCTATTTTCTCTACGTCCTGTCCTTCCTGCCGGGTGATTTGGCCGAGGATCATCCCTGTGATCCCGAGTTTGTCGCTACTATTGGTAGAACGGTCGCACGACTCAGCATCGCCACGCGTGGCTTCTTCCACCCGGCCGCAGGCGGGCGCGAGTTGCTGTGGGACATAAGAATGGCGGAGCGTTTCCTGCCCTATACCGACCGGCTGACCCGGCCCGCCTCGCGCGTTATGGCGCACGAGATCATGACCGGCCTGATCGAGCGGGTGTTGCCGCGCCTGGATGCGTTGCGGGCACAAATCATCCATGGTGACATTCACCGCCAAAATCTGATCGTCGACCCGCTTGCCCCGACCCGGATCACCGGCATGATCGATTTCGGCGATATCATTCACGCGCCGATTGCGATGGATTTGGGCAATCTGGCGGGCGAGTTTTTGCTGACGCCGGATACCGGATTGACCAATTTGCTGGCACTGACCGACGGATACAACAAGGTGACGCCGTTAGCGCTGGAAGAAATAGAGCTGATCTATGACCTGACGATCGGCCGCGCCCTGCTCGCCCCGCTGATCAACCGCTACCGACAGACTGAGACGCCGGACAGCATCGACTATATTCAGGCCAGCGGCGAGACCGGCCTTGAGTCCATCGCGGCATTGCAGGAGGTCGGGCGACCGGCCGTTACCAGCATGTTGCGCGATATCTGCCTTGGTCAGAAGTCACCGGGGCTTACGGGTATGACTGGATCTGGCCTTGCCGCAGCATCCGTGACTGCAATGCGAAGCCGGCGCGAACGCCTGCTCGGCGACAGCTATCTGTTTTACGACCCGCCTTTGCATATGGTGCGGGGCGAAGGCATCTGGCTGTTCGACGCGGAGGGCCGACGCTACCTCGATTGCTATAATAACGTACCGCATATCGGTCATTGCCATCCAGCGGTGGTCGAGGCGCTGACCCGGCAGATCGCGACGCTCAACACCAATACGCGCTATTTGGGCGATGCAGTGCTCGACTATGCCGAGCGTCTGGGCGCTACGATGTCCGGTCGGCTGACCGCTTGCGCCTTCGTCAATTCAGGCTCGGAAGCCAATGATATCGCCTGGCAGATGGCCAAATCCTACACTGGAAATACCGGCGGCCTCGTGATGGAGTTCGCCTATCATGGCATTACCGAGGCGATACATGGCTTCTCGCCCTCGGCTGCCGTAAATGCCGCCGTACCGGCGCATATCCGCACGCTGATGCCGCCCGACGATTATCGCGGTCCCTACCAGCGCGGCACACCGAACCTGGCGCAGCTTTATGCCGATGATGCCGACCGGGCAATCGAATCGCTGGCCGAATCGGGCCTGAAACCGGCCGCCTTCATGGTAGATTCTGCCTTCATGACCAACGGCATGCTGGAAGCGCCGGAAGGCTATCTGGCAGCGGTGACCGACAAGCTGCGCGCTGCCGGCGGATTGCTGATCGCCGATGAGGTACAGTCGGGTTTCGGCCGAATGGGCACGTTCATGTGGGGTTACCGCCATCACGGCGTTGAACCTGATATCGTCACCATCGGCAAGCCCGCCGGCAACGGCCATCCGCTGGGTGTGGTCGTGACGACGCCTGAAATTCTGCGCCATTTTCAGCGGCAAACTGCGTTCTTCTCCACCTTCGGCGGCAACAACGTATCTTGCGCCGCAGGTCTCGCCGTACTTGATGTGATCGAACGCGAAGGCTTGGTCGCGAATGCCGGGCTGAGCGGCGCCTATTTGAAACGAGGGTTGGCGGCACTCGCCGAACGCCATGCGCTGATCGGCGACGTCCGTGGCGCAGGATTGGCGCTCGGCGTCGAGCTGGTGCGCGATCGACACACGCTGGAGCCGGCCAAGGCGGAGACCAAGCGCCTGCTCAATCTCATGCGCGACGAAGGCGTGCTGATCGGGAGCGAAGGCGTTCACGGAAACATCATAAAGATCCGCCCACCGATCATCTTCACCCCGGATCATGCCGAACAGGTGATCCAAGCGATGGACCGGTCGCTAAGCCGGCTCTAACGCGGTGCCGGCCAAGGCGAGAGACCAACACGCAACCCATTGATCGACTGGACGATTTACGTTCCTATGGTCGCAGGCAGTTGACGCGGAAGGGCACCAGTATGCACGCGATTCGGATCGATCGGAGCAAGCGACTTCATGAGGAGGCGCATTGCGGCCATAACCGGCATCATCCCGACATCGCCCCGGTGGTCGAGATCAATCCGGGCGAGGAAATCGCGCTGGAAACGCGCGATGGGCTGGACGGCCAGATCACCCCCGACTCCACAGTCGCCGATCTCCTGGCGATGGATGGTGGCGCTGTTCATCCGCTGACCGGACCGGTTTTCGTCAAGGGTGCGGTTCCCGGCGACATGCTGGAGATCGAATTCACCGATATCATCCCGCAGAAGACCGGTTTCAGCGCGATCGTGCCGGGTCTCGGCTTTCTGCGCGATGTGATGACCGAACCATTCCTGGTGCATTGGCGGATCAAGGACGATTGGGCGACGTCGGAGCAGATTCCGGGCGTGCGTATCCCCGGCGCGCCGTTCATGGGCGTGTCGGCCGTCGCACCATCACATGAGCTTCTGGAGGCCTGGACCGCGCGCGAGCAGCGGGTGATCGATCGCGGCGGGATGGCCCTGCCCCCTGACCCTGCCAGTGCTGTGCCGAGCGGACCATGCGGCCTAAGCGGCTTACGTACCCTGCCGCCGCGCGAGAACGGCGGCAATTTCGACGTGAAGCAGCTGACCAAGGGGGCGAAACTGTTCCTGCCAGTGCTCAAAGAGGGTGCGCTGTTCTCGACCGGCGACGGCCATTTCGCCCAGGGCGATGGCGAGGTTTGCGTCACGGCGGTCGAGATGGGGGCAACCGCTGTGGTGCGCTTCAAGGTTCATAAGGGCCTCGCGGAAAAGCGAAAATTCAAGGCGCCGGTGTTTTCGCGCACGACCTATTTCACCGATCCGCGCTTTGCTGCCCCGGAACGCTTCATCGGCGTCATGGGGATGCCGATCAACGAGGCCGGCGAGATCGAAGCGGAAAACCTGACGCTCGCCTGCCGCAACGCCGTGCTGAACATGATGGAATTGATCCAGGAGCGCGGTTTCAGCCGCCAGCAGGCCTATGTGATCTGCAGCGTCGCCGTCGATCTCAGGATTTCGAACGTGGTCGACGTGCCGAATTACGTCGTCTCGGCGCTGCTGCCGGAGGCCATCTTCGACGGCGCGTGACGCACCGCAGGGGGGATTGGGGCGAGTGACCGGGGTCGAACCGGCGACATCCAGAATCACAATCTGGCGCTCTAACCAACTGAGCTACACCCGCCATCAAGGTGCATGTGTTTACGGGCTTGACCCATTCGCGTCAAGCAATACGGCCGCAAGGGTGACATCTCGTCCCAGCACCCGTCATTTATGCGAATTTATGCCTGCTTTTTAATCGCAACGCAGCACCTGCAATATGCTATTCATGACCAGTCTGAATGATCGGTAGCGGCGGAGCTATTAGGTAGTCCGATTGGCACAGAGCGTGCTTCTCTTGTTTCTGCCGCAACGCCGATCGAAACTAGGAAAATTAGGGAAAGGGCTGTTGCGCTTTCCCCCCGCTCATTAACCGTTGGTCCCCGGCAGCGAGAGTCACACATGAAGAAGATCGAAGCGATCATAAAGCCCTTCAAACTGGATGAAGTGAAGGAAGCGCTCCACGAGATTGGCATCCAGGGCCTGACCGTGACCGAGGCGAAGGGTTTTGGCCGGCAAAAGGGCCATACCGAGCTGTACCGCGGCGCGGAATACGTCGTGGACTTCCTGCCCAAGGTGAAGATCGAAATCGTCATGGATGACGGCCTGGTCGAACGCGCCGTTGAGGCGATCCAGCAGGCTGCGCACACAGGGCGTATCGGCGATGGAAAGATCTTCGTGACGCCGGTTGAAGAGGCCATCCGTATTCGCACTGGCGAGCGCGGCAGCGAGGCGATATAGCGCGATCTTGACCAAGCGCGATGGCGTTTGACCGATACCGCCTGACAGGTTATTTCCTGTGAGCGCTAGGTGTGGTTTTGCCACCAAAGAACAATGAACTTGCGCCAACAATTCATCAGCGGGAATTAAATACGATGTCGAATGCGAAGAAGGTCTTGGAGATGATCAAGGAAAACGACGTGAAATACGTCGATTTCCGGTTCACCGATCCGCGCGGCAAATGGCACCACACAGCCCAGCATATCGTCACTGTCGACGAAGACATGCTGAATGAGGGCATCATGTTCGACGGTTCGTCGATCGCCGGTTGGAAGGCGATCAATGAGTCCGACATGACGTTGATGCCGGATTTGACCAGCGCCGTCATGGACCCCTTCGCTGCCCAGCCGCAATTGATCCTGTTCTGCGACGTGCACGAGCCGTCGACCGGTCAGCCCTATGCCCGCGACCCGCGTTCGACCGCACGGCGCGCCGAGTCCTACCTGCAGGTCAGCCAGCTTGGCGACACCGCCTTCTTCGGACCGGAGGCCGAATTCTTCGTGTTCGACGATGTCCGCTTCAAGACCGACATGCATCAGGCGTATTATTTCCTCGATTCAGAGGAAGGCCCGTATAACAGCGGCTTTGAATACGAGGACGGCAATATGGGCCATCGCCCGCCGGTCAAGGGCGGCTATTTCCCAGTCAGCCCGGTCGACTCTGCGGTCGATCTGCGCGCCGAGATGCTGAGCGTTCTGGCCGACATGAATGTCGATGTCGAAAAGCATCACCATGAGGTCGCCCCCTCGCAGCACGAACTCGGCATCAAGTTTTCGACGCTGCTGAAGACCGCCGACAATATGCAGAAATACAAATACGTCGTGCATAACGTCGCGCATCAATATGGCAAGAGCGCCACCTTCATGCCGAAGCCGATCTATAAGGACAACGGATCGGGCATGCATGTGCACCAGTCGATCTGGAAGAACGGCAAGTCGCTGTTCGCCGGCAATCTCTACGCCGATCTGTCTGAAATGGCGCTGTTCTATATCGGCGGCATCATTAAGCATGCGAAGGCGATCAACGCGTTCAGCAATCCGACGACCAACAGCTATAAGCGCCTGGTGCCTGGCTACGAAGCGCCGGTTCTGTTGGCCTATTCCGCGCGCAACCGCTCGGCCTCGTGTCGTATTCCCTATGCCGCCAGCCCGAACGGCAAGCGCGTCGAAGTTCGCTTCCCCGACCCCGCCGCCAATCCGTATCTGACCTTCGCCGCCATGCTCATGGCCGGCATCGACGGCATCACCAATAAGATCCATCCGGGTGCTGCGATGGATAAGAACCTGTACGATCTTCCGCCCGAAGAGCTGAAGGAAATACCGACCGTCTGCGGGTCGCTGCGGGAAGCGCTGAACAGCCTCGACGCCGATCGCGCCTTCCTGAAACGCGGCGACGTCTTCACCGACGATCAGATCGACTCCTATATCGAACTCAGGATGGAAGAGGTCATGCGCTATGACACCACCCCCCATCCGCTTGAGTTCGAGCTGTATTACAGCGTCTAAAACCGATACGTTTGGGGAGGCTGAGGGTTAACCTCAGCCTCTTTCGGCATTGACAACACATGGCAATGGCGTGAAACCGCTAATTACTGTAGCCGCCGTCGCATCTGTGATGTACATGACGGTCGGCTACTTGCTGAAATCGGTTAGTTTCTGGACGTATCATGCCTCCCGTTCGTGACAAGCGCTACACCATCCCGACCCTCTGGATTGACCTGTTCGAACCGGCTTTGACAGCGGAGGTGTGGACTCGTTCGTCAATCGGTTTCACAAGCTATGACGGCAATCTACAGGATGGCGATCTGTTCACCGGCGTGTTCTCGTTCAAGGAGGAGCCCGGCTCGTTTGGCCTGTTCGAGGCCAAGGTCGTGCGGCGCGAAGGCAATAAGATGCTGGCCGATTACACCTGGGTCAGCGATGACGGTAATGCCTTGCTGGAACGCCAGGACATTTTCACCAACGAGAAAGTGCCCCGGCATCTCTACACGCCGGAAGTATCGAGCATCAGGCGGACCAATAACTGGTCGTTTTCCGGTCTGTTGGTCGAATATAACGATAATTTCCTGAAACCTGGCGACCGCATCAATGCGATGGTTCGGGTAGAGAAATCATCGGTTCAAGCAATCGCCCAGGTCAGCGTGATCCGCAACTGGGTTGAGCGCAAGCTGCTGGCGCTGCGCTTTACCTCTCTGTCGTCGGAAGCCTTCGCGCTGCTGGAAAGTGCGATCAAGAAGCAGGGCCGTCCCTAATCAGCCGACAGCTTGTCAGACTTAGGCATGGCGGGGCCGATCGGTCGCGCCTGGCGATGCTCATCCACCGCGACATAGGTGAAGACGCCCTGAGTCACTAGCTCCTCGTAATGCCCCCGGTCCCGTCTAGCCCAGGCCTGCACCTGGACGCTGATGGAGGTCCGTCCAACCTTCTCGATGACGCCATGCACGCTGACAATATCGCCGACAAAAACCGGTTTCAGGAAGGTCATGCCGTTAACTGCGATCGTTACCACGCGCCCGTCAGCCCGTGCGATCGCGACCGTGGCG
>CAIZEE010000537.1 GCA_903931835.1 uncultured Elstera sp. | reverse complement strand
TTTTGGTAGCAGCGCGAAGACGATCGACCGACTCTGCGAGGTCGAACGCGCTTTCGAATTCCACGACTTCTGAGCCACGCCAGAGTTTCTTCAGCCAGTCGAGCATCTGGCCTCTCCTTCACCAACCTCAACGACAGTGCCAATCCGAACTAACCTAGCCCTCCTATCCAATCACGAGAAACTGTATCTACGGCACTGAACTCCGCCACGATATAAAAATGAGATTTTGTCGTGTTATATTAGACTATTACCAAGTTTACGGTAGTCACCGCCAGATTATCGAGGACGCTTTGACGGACGGTCCGACAACCACGAATCAAATCGAGCGAAAAAGACGAAGCGGCAATCTAGCCGAGTTCTTCGCGGCATCCCCTCTACGCGAAGGTGGCATTGAGATTGTGCGACTAAAGGATGGCCCGCGTGAACTCGATCTGTAAATTTTCTTCGCGATACCGATGTCGGCCGGCGATGGTAGTCGTGTCATCTTTGAGATATTCATTGGCAATCGGCATTGCTCTTTACAGCCCTATTACGATGGCGGCCAGCCTAGTTTGTAAGGGCAGCCCCGCCTTGACAGGCCAATGCTCGGTGATGCATGGGATCTTGAACCTATCTGCCGATGCGGCAGAAGTTTTATGGTTGGAGAATCCGAAGCGAACTATAATTATTCGCGCTGCCAAAGGCAGTGGCCAGGATATGCCGGAAGAATTACTGGAAATATTTGATAAGGACTTTCGATCAAATATCGAAGGAGATTTTGAGGTTTGCCCAATTCAGCCCGAAGAGGCTCCGGCAGGCTCCGCCTTTGGTTGTGTAAATTCTGCCTCTCACATGGTTGTGAAGAAAAATTATGAGTGAATCGGCGACTGTCCTCTGACAGCCCTTTTCCGGCGTGTCTCCGCCCGGCGCGCAGCAAACTCCGCTTCCACATCCTCGGCTGGGATAAGCTTGCCCGCATTGGCCGACGCCAAGCCGATCAGCACCTGCCGCCGAAACCAATCATCATATGACTTTGCTTTATCCTTGGGGTCGCTCATCGCGAGACATCCTCAAAGCAAGTGGACGCATCACTATGCCTCGACGGAAGCGCCATTAAACCCCCTAAAACCGCTGCATCAACCTCTGCAGATAATCCCGCTCGATCTGCGGGCGGTTGGGGTCAGAGGCGCGGCGCCTCAGCTCGTCATAGATGGCCCGGCTGCGCTGCACCTGATTGTCGCTCGGGATGGCGGTATTGCTGTTATCCATACCGCCATTGCCTTGAAGCGAGCGTCCGAGCGGATCGCGATTGGGGTCCTGGCCGGGGCTGCGGGCCTGGCTGCGGCCGCGTTTGCCGCCCTGGCCGCCGGATTGCTGCTGTTCCTTCTGGATCTGGTCGGCCAGCGCCTGGGATGCCTCACGCAGGGATTGCATCGCGTCGGTCTGCGGGCTGAGTGCCTGGCCGGGGGAGCCGTTTTTCAGCGCTTGCGCTGCGGAATGCATGTCGCGCTCGGCCTTGCCAAGCGCACCCGGGATATCGCCCTGCTCGCCCATGCGGCGCATGAGATCGCCGAGACCCTTGCGGATCGCCTCCTGGGCGGTCGCCATCTGGCCGGGCGACATCTCGCCGCCTGCCTCACCGCTATCCTGCCCCGATTGACCGCCGCCGCCCTGGCCGCCGCCTTGACCGCCCTGCTGACCTTGCTGCTGGCCTTGGCCCTTGCCTTGTTGACTTTGCTGCCCCTGTTGGCCTTGGCTTCCGTCCTTCTGGCCCTGCTGGCCGCCCTGCTTGTTCTGGTCGTCCGGGTTGGGGCGGAAGCCGGGGCGGGATTGCTGATAGCTTTTATCGAGCAGCTTCTTCTGCTGGTTCATCAGATCCTGCAGCTGATCGGCCTGCTGCTGCTTCTCGCTTTCCGCACCATCCTCGCCGTTCTGCTCCTGGCCCGTGGTCGGGCCCTGAAGGTTTTCCAGCATTTGCTGCAGCTTATCGAGCAAGGCTTGGGCTTCCTGCTGGCGGCCCTCGCGCATCATTTCCTGCGCGTCTTCCATCATCTTCTGCAGCTCGGACCGGTCGATCGTCTTTGCGTTGGGATCGGTCGGACGGTCCTCGTTCTTCGCGGTCTGGTTCTTCTGCTGCAGCGCGTCGAGATATTTCTCCATCGCGGCTTTGAGATCATCCAGGCGCTTTTGCAATTCGGCCGGCGGCGCCTTGTTCTGGATCGCGTCCTGCATCGCCTTTTGCGCCGCGCGCAGATCGCGTTCGCGGGCGCCCAAATCGCCTTCCTCCAGGCGGACGGCGAGGTCCCACAGCAATTGCTCTGAATCCTCAACCGTTTCGGCGACCGGCTTTGAATTGAGCCGCCTGGCCGCCGTGGTCAGGCCCAGGAACACGGTCGTGTCGCCATGGAACAGATCGACATTGTTTGCGATCTGCGCCAGCTCGAAGGCTACCGTCGGGGCCACGGCGGGGTCGCGGATCAGGCGTCGGCGCTCGCCGACCAGCATGATCGCGGTCTTGTTGGTGAAGATGCGCTCGGGCAATACCGTCTTCACCCATTCGCTCTGCCCGGTCTGGCCGATCGCGTCGGTCGCGGTCAGCTGCACTTCGACCGGCAACCCGGCCCAGGGATGCGACGTCAGATCGGTAAAGGCAAAGCTGCTGCCGGCGCGGTGGTTGGATGGCGGTGGCAGCGTGAACTTGATCGGCTGATCGGCATCGCGGCCATCGACGCGGCGGATTTCCGCCGACACGCCCTCGACCCCGTAATCATCCGTGGTGGCATAATCGAGGCGCAGCGCCTTACGCACGCTGGCGGTCGGCGGCTTGGCGATCTCGATGGTCGGCGGATTGTCGGGCAGCACCTTGATCACGTGTTCGGCCAACACGGTCCCGTCTTGGGCGACCTCAAGATGCGAGCCCTCGGTGATGCCGGCCTCCAGCCGGAAATCATGCTCGTCGATGGCGGCGAAGGTCAGGCGTTCGCGATCGACGGTCAGTTCCGGGTTGTCGTCGCCGCCGCTCACCTGGGCCAGTAATTTCGACCCGGTTGGGATTTCCAGCACCTGGCCCGCCGGCAGCGTGTTGGCGAAGATCGGCGCCATGCCGGTATAGGCCGGCGGCGTGATCCACATATCCAGCGTCACCTTCTGGCGCACGGTCGATCCGAAGGGGGAGGTCAGGGCGCGGCCGAGCCTGGCCAGCCCATCATCCTCCGCCCCGATCAGCGCCACGACGAGGGCGAGGCCAAGGGCAACGCGGAACGCGCGGGGATCGCGCTGGATCAACCCCGCATTGGGCCGGCCGGCGCGCAGCTGCTTGGTAGCTTGGATGGCGCGCGCGACATGGACCTGCCACAACGCGCGCGACGCCGTGTCGGTGCTGGCCAGCAGATCATTCAGCGTGGTCAGCGGCCGGTGCTTAAGCCCGCTTGCCTGCTCGACGCGCCGGCGGATCGCGGCCAGATCGGGCAGATGAAATCCGCGCGCCAGCAGGGCGAGACTGCGGCCAAGGGCGATCGCGAAGCCCAATTGCACCAGTCCACGTACCCATCCGGGCGTGACCGACAGAATATCGGTCAGCGCCACCACGCCGAACAAAGCCAGGATTGCGATGCTGGGCCAGGCGAGCGGCACCGCCCGCTCCCAGATCAGCGCGAGCGCCGCGCGTCGATAAACCCAGCGCCACCTTGCTTCGGGATTGGGCGCCTCGATCGTTGGTGGCTCAGCCATGTGCACCGCCTGTGAGCCAGGGCGGCAGGATTTCATCGGCGAAAAGCTGGGCTATCTCCTGGCGCGGCTTGATCACCGCGAAGTCACCGTCGCGCACCAACACCTCTGCCGCGATCGGCCGGCTGTTATAGCTCGACGCCATGACGGCGGCGTAGGCGCCAGCGGATTTGATCGCGACCAGATCGCCGGCTTCGAGCGGCGGCATCATCCGCTCGGCAGCAAAGCGGTCGGCACTCTCGCAAACCGGGCCGACAATATCGACCGGGCTCAGCTTAGCCTGCGCGGGCGGCTCGACCAGCGGCGCTATCTCATGAAACGCCTCATAGAGCGCTGGCCGCAGCAGATCATTCATCGCCGCATCCAGGATGACAAAGCGCCTTGCCTCGCCCTGTTTCACATAGACGACGCGGGACAGCAGCACGCCGGCATTGCCGACCAGCGACCGTCCGGGCTCGACGATCAGCTTGGCGCCGAGATCGCCGACCGTCTCCATCACCACGCGCGCATAGTCTTTAGGATCGATCACCGTCTCGCCCTGATAGGCGATGCCGATGCCGCCGCCGAGATCAATGCGCCGGATTGCGTGATTCCGCCCGCGCAGCTCACGCACCAGCCGGGCGATTGCGGCGAAAGTGTCGCTGAGCGGGGATATATCGGTCAGTTGCGATCCGATATGCACGGCAACGCCGGACAGATCGATGCCGGGAAGGTTCTTCGCCGTCTCGAACAGCCGCATCGCACTCGCGATATCGACGCCGAATTTATTGTCCCGGCTGCCGGTCGTAATCTTTGGATGTGTGCCGGCGTCGATATCGGGATTGACGCGCAACGATGCCGTGGCGCGCAGGCCAAGGCCGAGCGCGACCTCATTCAGCGCCAGCAATTCCGGCTCCGACTCGACATTGAATTGCAGGATGCCGGCCTTGAGTGCTGCCGCCATCTCATCGCGACGCTTGCCGACCCCGGCAAAGACGATGCGGTCGGCCGGCACGCCGGCCGCCAAGGCGCGGGCCATCTCACCAACCGACACGACATCGGCACCCGCACCCAGCCTTGCGAAGGTGCCGATCACGGCGAGGTTGGAATTGGCCTTGACCGCATAGCAGATCAGCGGGTCGAGCGGCGCCAAGGCTGCGGCGAAGCGGCGATAGGTGTCCTCCAGCGCCACACTGGAATAGACATAGGCGGGTGTGCCGACCGCGTCCGCGATCTGCGCCAGATCGACGCCATCCGTCTGCATCCGCCCGCCGGTGTAGGCGAAGTTTCCCATTATGAAGACGGCGCCGGGTATTTGCGCGGGAACGGGCTTTCCTGCTTGTCTGGAAAATCGGGCGAGCCCTTCTTGCCGCAAGCCGACAGCGCCAGCCCGATGACGAGCAGGCTCAGGGCCAAAAACAGGCCCCGTCTCATAGAAAGCGCTTTCGCGAAGCCGCCACCGCTTCCCTGACGCGTTCGGGCGCCGTCCCGCCATAGCTTTTCCTGCGCTGTACCGATCCCTCGACAGTCAAAACGTCAAACACGGCTGAAGTGAGGCGCGGTTCGATCTTCTGCATCGAAGCAAGGTCGAGTGCCGACAGCGCCACCCCCCGTTCCTCCGCCAGCCGAACCAGTTTGCCGGTCACATGATGCGCTTCGCGGAACGGCAGATCGAGATCCATCACCAAATGGTCGGCCAGGTCGGTCGCGGTGAGGAAACCCGTTTGCGCGGCGGCCAGCATGGCGTCGGGCTGCACCTGGAAATCCTGCACCATGCCGGTCGCCGCCGCGAGACAAAGGGCGAGCGTGTCGACGGTCAGAAACACCGGCTCCTTGTCCTCCTGCATGTCCTTGGAATAGGCGAGCGGCAGGCCCTTCAGCGCGATCAGCAGCCCCATTTGCGCGCCGATCACCCGGCCCGATTTGGCCCGCATCAGCTCGGCTGCATCCGGATTGCGCTTTTGCGGCATGATCGAGCTGCCGGTGGTGAACGCGTCGGACAGTTTGATGAACTGATAGCGGTCGCTGACCCACAGCACGATCTCCTCGGCAAAGCGCGAGAGATGCATGGCGAGGATCGAGGCGGCGCCCAAAAACTCCAATGCGAAATCGCGATCCGACACGGCGTCGAGCGAATTCGCCGTCGGCCGGTCGAAGCCCAGCAGCTTGGTCGTCAAATCCCGGTCGATCGGATAGGGCGTGCCGGCCAATGCGGCCGAGCCCAGCGGGTTTTCGTTCAGGCGCTTGCGGCAATCGGCGAGCCGTCCGCGATCGCGCCCCAGCATCTCGACATAGGCCAAGAGATGATGGCCGAAGGTGACAGGCTGGGCGGCCTGCAGATGCGTCAGGCCGGGCAGGATGGTCGCGGCATGTGCTTCGGCCTGATCGATCAGGGCTGCTTGCAGGCGCTGAATATCGCGGTCGATCTGCTTGATCGCGTTGCGCAGCCACAGCTTGAAATCGACCGCGACCTGATCGTTGCGCGAACGCGCGGTGTGCAGGCGGCCTGCGACCGGGCCGATCAGCTCGGCCAATCGCGCCTCGATATTCATGTGAATATCTTCGCGTTCGGTCTTGAAGACGAGCGAGCCATCGGCAATTTCAACAGCGACCCGGTCAAGTCCGGTCTCGATTGCAAAACCATCTGCTTGCGTCAGGATGCCTTGTTCGACGAGCATGCGGCAATGCGCCTTGGACCCGGCGATGTCCTCGGCGTAAAGTCGGTGGTCGAAGCCGATCGAAGCGTTGATCGTCTCCATGATCTCCGCCGGGCCGCGATCGAATCGGCCGCCCCAGGCGGCGTTCGATTTGGGGGGCGGGGTTGCGTTGGCAGGGTCTGAAGCGGACATGGAAGGATAACGATCTATGTTTAAGGCAAAAAACCAGGCGGCAAAACCCAAGGTAATGAGGCTCGCCCTGGTCGCGGGTTTCGCCATTGTCACGATAAGTCTGCTTGTTGCAAGACTTGGCTTTGCCGGGATTAACGCCGGCGCTGACAGCGCTGGCGTGGCGCCGTCGGGTCTCGGTGTTTTCAAGGCGACTGCCAAGCCCGAGCCCCTGCCTGATATCAGTTTTGAGGATGCCAAGGGCAACGCGGTCCGGCTCGCCGATTTCCGCGGCAAGGTCGTGCTGCTGAACATCTGGGCGACCTGGTGCGGCCCGTGTGTCGAGGAGATGCCCTCGCTCGCCCAAACCGCCCGCCGCTATGCGTCGCAGGGCTTGGCTGTGGTCGCAGTGTCGGAGGATCGCGGCGGCCTGGACGTGGTGCGCAGCTTCTTCGACAAGCACAGCCTGTCCGGCCTCGACATCTATATCGATAAAACGACCAAGCTCGGCTCGGCGCTGCACGCGAACGGCCTGCCGACCACGGTCATGATCGGCCGTGACGGCAAGGAAATCGGCCGGATCGAGGGTGGTGAGGATTGGACCGGGGAGGCCGCGCAGAAGATGCTGCAGGGGCTGTTGAAGGGTGATCCGAACGCGCCGGAGAAGACATGACCGTTACCATGGACGCCCGGGCCCAGCGGATTGTCTGGGGGTTCCTGCTCGGCGTCACGGTCATCCAGGGTGGTGCGATCTTCGCCCTGTTCCCAGGTGCTGCAACCGATCCGGGGCCGCTGGTACGCTATACGATGGTGCCGATCGGGGGCTGGGCCGCCTGGGCGC
>CAIZEE010000536.1 GCA_903931835.1 uncultured Elstera sp. | reverse complement strand
GCCAGCACCCGCCACCTCTACTGGACCTTCGCCCAGATGGTGGCGCACCACACCAGCAACGGGTGCAACCTCGGCGCCGGTGACCTGTTCGGCTCCGGTGCCATTTCGTCGCCCGAACCGACGGGCTGGGGCAGTCTGCTGGAACTCAGCCAGGGCGGCCGCACGCCGCTGCATCTGGCTTCCGGCGAAACCCGGCGCTTCCTCGAGGATGGCGACGAGGTGATCTTCCGTGCCCGCGCCACCCGTGCCGGCTTTGCCCCGATCGGCTTCGGCGAATGCCGCGGCATGGTGGTGACGCGGCATTGACGGCAGGTCCACAGCCGACGCCGTGGCGCCGGCTGCGGATGCCTGGGGCGATCGCCGCCGCGATGATCGCGGGGCTGGTCGGGCTGGGTATCTGGCAGCTGCATCGCCTGGCGGTGTGGCAGGACCGGGTGGCGGAACTGGACGCCGCCGTCCCGGTGGCGCTGCCGCTCGCCCCGAAACCCTTCCAGAAAGTGCGGGTGGAAGGCCGCTGGATGCCGGAGTTGGCCGCCTGGTACGGCACCGAGCCGCGCGAGGTGGACGAGGGCCGGGTGATCGGCGCGCAGGCGCTGATGCCGCTGCGGCTGGCCAACGCCACCGTCATCCTGGTTGACCGCGGCTGGGTTCCGATGAACCGGAGGGTGTCGGTGCCGACGCCGCGCGATACCGTTTCGGTTACCGGATGGTTGCGGCCGAGCGAGCAGCCGGGGCTGTTCTCGCGGCCGGACGTGCCGGTGGTGCGGCGGTTCCAGACCCTCAACACCGATGCCATCGGCGCGGCGCTGGGCATTGCGCCGGTGCTGCCGTTCATCCTGGTGGCACTGGCAACCGAACCGACGGACGGCTATCCGGTGGCGTCGGCGCATTTTTTTCTCCCGTCGAACGGCGGTTTTCTGCCTGCCCTTGCCTGTTTCGGCCTGGCGCTGGCGCTGCTGGCCGGGTTCGGGGTCCATGCTCGCCGCGTCATCTGGCCGCCGCCCCCGCCCGCACCGCCGCCCCCGCCCGAGTGGCGCCAGACCGTCGCGGCACCGGGCACGTCGGCATGGGAACGCCTGCGGCCGGAAGCGGACGACCTCTGGCCGTCGCCGCCTCCGGCTCCGGCGCCCCGCCTGTCCGCCGCGGCGCGGCTGATGGCCCGCTTCGCCCGCATCGCGACGATCCAGGAGGCCGCCGGCATGTTGTCCTGGGATGCGGCGGCGATGATGCCTCCGGGCGGCGCGCCGGCGCGCGGCGACCAGCTTGCGGTGCTGGCTGGGCTGGCGCATGGGCTGCTGGTGGCGCCCGAACTGGCCGAGGACCTCGCCCGGGCGGAAGCCGACGACGACGCCCCGGACCCCTGGCACGCCGCCAATCTGCGGCTGATGCGCGATGCCCATACGCGGGCCAGGGCGTTGCCGGCCGAGTTGGTGGAGGCGCAGGCGCGGGCCAACTCGGCCTGCGAGAAAATCTGGCGCGAAGCTCGCCGCACCGCCGATTTCTCCCTGGTCGCGCCGTCCTTGCGCGAGGTGCTGGCGCTGGTGCGCGAGCAGGCCGCGGCGCTGGCGCCACTGCTCGGCCTGTCGCCTTACGACGCGCTGATGGACGGCTACCAGCGGGGCATCGGCGCCGCCGATGTCGCGCCGGTGTTCGCCGCCCTCGACTCCTTCCTGCGCGAGGCGCTGCCGCTGGCCGAGGAACTCCAGGCCCGGCGCCCGCCGCCCTTGCTGCCGGCGGGACCGTTCCCCGTGCCGGTGCAGGAGGCGCTGTGCCGACGCCTGTCGCACAGGCCGGGCTGGAGCCGGAGCATTCCCGGCTCGACCGGTCCACCCACCCGTTCTGCGGCGGCACCCCGACCGACGTGCGCATCACCACCCGCTACGACGAGCAGGATTTCGCCCAGGCGCTGCTGGGGGTGCTGCACGAAACCGGACATGCGCTGTATGAGCGCGGCCTGCCGGCGGACTGGGCGCGCCAGCCGGTCGGCGCCGCCGCCGGCATGGCGGTGCACGAAAGCCAGAGCCTGATCCTCGAAATGCAGGCCTGTCGCTCGGATGCTTTCCTGAGCTGGCTCGGGCGTGAACTTGCTGTTTTGTTTGGCGGCGACCCCGCTCCTTATGCCGGCGCCAACCTGGGGCGGCTGTGGCGCCGGGTGCGGCGCGGCTTCATCCGGGTGGAGGCCGACCTGACCCAGTTTGGCGATGGCGACGCTCTGGGCTTCGTCGCGCGCCATGCCGCGGCCTTGGATTAAGCCAAAGGCCACGTTCTCCCAGACCCGCAGGCTGTCGAATAAGGCGGCGCCCTGGAACAGCATGCCGATCTTGGCGTCGATCGCAGCGCGCGCGTCGCCGCTGATCCGGGTGGCATCGACGCCATCAACCTCAATCCGCCCCTCATCGGCGCGCATTAGGCCCAGCACGCATTTCAGCAGGACCGACTTGCCGGTGCCCGATCCGCCGATAATCACCGTAGACTCGCCGGCCGGCACGTCAAGATCGACGCCGTTCAGCACGATTTTGCTGCCAAAGCTCTTATGGACGTCGACCAGCCGGATTTTGGTGGGTGCGGTCATTTCGCGAAAAACGCCTCGGTGAGCAGATAGTCGAAAACCAGGATCAGGATCGAGGCGGCGACGACCGCGTTGGTGGTGGCGGCGCCAACACCCTGTGCCCCGCGCTGGCTGTTGAAGCCTTGGTAGCAGCCCATCAGCGAGATGATGAAGCCGAACACGGCGGCCTTGATCAGTCCGGACACGACATCCTCCGTGCGGACGAACTCCATGGTGTTCTGCAGATAGCCCAGTGCATTGAAATCAAGCTTGAAAACCGCGACCAGCCAGCCGCCCATGACGCCAATGATGTCGGCGACGAAGACGAGCGGCGGCAGCATCAACAATCCGCCGAGCAATCTGGGTGCGATCAGGTATTTGATCGGGTTGGTCGACAGCGTGGTCAGCGCATCGATCTGCTCCGTCACCTTCATCGTGCCGATCTCGGCCGCCATCGCAGCACCGACCCGTCCGGCGACCATCAGCCCGGCCAGAACCGGCCCAAGCTCACGCGTCATCGACAGCACGACCAGGCTCGCAATGGCGCTATCGGCGTTGAAGCGCGACAATCCGGTCGAGCTTTGCAGCGCCAGCACCATGCCGGTGAACAGCGCGGTAAGGCCGACAACCGGCAGCGAGTAATAGCCGATCTCGATCATCTGCCGGCCGATCAGCCGGGGATAGAAGGGTGGGCGGAAAATATGGGTGAGGCCGCTTAAGCCAAACAGCGTGATGCGTCCGGTGACCGCCAGGAAGGACAGAACGGCGGCACCGAGCGGGGTGACGATCGGCATTATGCTTGGCCTCGATAAACGCGGGTGTAGCGGTCGCCAATTCCGGTCAGGATTTCATAGCCGATCGTACCTGAGTCGCGCGCCAGATCATCGACCGATCGGTGAGCGCCCAGAACGTCGACCATAGCGCCTTGAACTGCAACCGATTGAGGAATTTGGGAGACGTCCAGCGTGATCAGATCCATCGAAATGCGGCCAATCACCGGTGCTTCGAATCCGCCGATTGACATCGCCCCTACCAACCCCGCCGAGCGCGGAAAACCATCCGCGTACCCGAGCGAAATCGTAGCGATTCGACCGCTGGAAGCCATGGAATGCGCCGCACCATAGCCAACGGCCATACCCCTGTCAACGTCACGGACTTGCAGGATTCGCGCACTCAAAGCGACCACTGGACGCATCGGATTGGGGCCGGTGCTGAGCGGGTTGACGCCATAGAGCGCTGCCCCCGGGCGAACCAGGTCGAAGGCGTAATCAGCACCCAGAAAAATGCCGGATGAGGCGGCAAGGCTGGCCGGCACGCCGGGCAGCAGCGATTGCGCATCACGAAACAAGGCGAGCTGCCGTGCATTCTGTTCATGCGCCGGGGTTTCCGGGCAGGCGAGGTGGCTCATTAACGCGCGCCAGGGATAGGCGGCGAAGCCCTCATCCGCCGCCAGTTCGCGCAATGAGGAGAGGCTCATGCCCAGCCGGTTGATGCCGCTATCGACATGCAGGATGGCGGATGCCGGATGCGGCATCGGGGCAGCGCCAAGCCAGCGCCGCACTGCGTCATCGTCGTTCAATACCGGTGTCAGACGATGCTCAAGGAACAGCGCCTCGGTGCCGGGTGGCAGGCCGTTCAGCACGGCAATCTCCGGCGCGAACGGGCGCCCGGCGAATGATCGCCGGAGGCTCAGCCCCTCATCGATATGCGCGACGAAGAACAAATTGCAGCCGGCCGAAGCGAGCTTATGCGCAACCTCGGCAGCACCCAGACCATAGCCATTGGCTTTCACCACCGCCGCCACTTCGGCCCCATGCGCCCTTGTTCGCAACAGCCGCCAATTGGCGACGATCGCGTCTAAATCGATGGTCAGGACAGAGTCGGTGTAGGCGAGGGGTGAGGGGATTTCGGGTGAGTGGGGTGGCGGTTCATTCATCGAACCCGCATCACCCACGGCTATAGGGCACGCGGTCCGAGGGGGTGTAGTCGCTGAAGCGTGCGGTCGCACCGTCGAAATGAAGCGTCTCCTTGCCGATCGGGCCGTGGCGCTGTTTGGCCACGATTACCTCGGCCAGATTATGCACTTTCTCCATCTCGCTCTGCCAGGTTTCGTGTTCCGGCGTGCCTTCGGTCGGCTCCTTACGGGCGACGTAGTATTCCTCGCGATAGACGAACATGACGACGTCGGCATCCTGCTCGATCGATCCGGATTCACGCAAGTCCGATAGCTGCGGCCGCTTGTCCTCGCGGCTTTCAACGGCACGGCTGAGCTGCGACAGTGCGATCACCGGAACATCCAGCTCCTTCGCCAGCGCCTTCAGCCCGCGCGTGATCTCCGAGACTTCCTGGACGCGGTTTTCGTTGCGCAGTGTCGCCGAGCCGCGCAGCAATTGCAGATAGTCGATGACGATCAGCGACAGGCCCTGCTGGCGCTTCAGGCGGCGTGCGCGGGTGCGCACGGCGGAGACGGAGAGGGCGGGCGTGTCGTCGATGAACAGCCCCAGCGTCTCCAGCTCCTGCGCCGCAATCACCATGCGCTCGAACTCGTCGCCCGATAGATCGCCACGGCGGATGCGTTCGGACGACACCTGAATACGGTCAGACAGGATACGCGTCGTCAATTGCTCCGACGACATTTCCAGGCTGAAGAAGCCGACGACATAACGCTTCCCGGTCTCACGGTTTTCCACCTTCTGGGCGGCGTTGAACGCCATATTGGTGGCAAGGGCCGTTTTGCCCATTGAAGGGCGTCCGGCGAGGATGATCAGGTCGGACGGGTGCAGCCCGCCCAAGAGCTTGTCGATATCGGTGAAGCCGCTGGGCACGCCGGTTAACTGGCCTTCGCGCCGGAAGGCGGCTTCGGCCATGCGGATCGAGGCCGCGATCGATTTCGAGAAATTCTGAAACCCGCCTTCGAGATCGCCGCTGGAGGCCAGATTGAACAGTTTCTGTTCCGCGCCTTCGATCTGCGTCTTGCCGTCGGGCTCCAGCTCTTCCTTGAAGGCCTCGTTGACCATGCCTTCGCCCAGATCGATCAATTGTCGGCGCAGGAAAAGATCGTGAATGGTGCGTCCGTAATCCTCGGTATTGATTACCGAGACGAGCGATCCGGCGAGGCGCATCAGGTAAGCGAAGCCGCCGATCTCGGTCAGATCCTCGTCATTCTCGAAATACTGCTTCAGCGTGATCGGGTCGGCGATCTGGCCGCGTTCGACCAGCCTCACAATCGCATCGTAAATCCGGCCATGAACGCGGCTGGCAAAATGCTCCGCCCGGAGGAATTCCGAGACCTTTTCCAGCGCGCGGTTGTTGTGCAGCACTGCGCCAAGCAAAGCCATCTCCGCCTCATCATTATGCGGCGGCAGTCTGGGGGGGGGATTGACCGAGGACCCCAGTCGAAACGGGGTGACGCTTGAAGACGATTCCATGTCCGCACCTTAAAGCACTCGTAACCGTCACAATAGGTCAGGAATAAGTCTTCCCCATAGGAAAAAGGTCCGTGATTTATGGGGATAACCCTATCTTGCCTCCCCACCCGGAATCCAGTCTATTCCGCTGATCCGATTCACGCGGCAGAGGAGAGGGGTCCATGGCGGATCCGCGATTTTATCAGCGCAGCGGCCCGTTCACTCTCAGCATTTTGGCGGAGCGGACCGGGGCCAAACTGGGCCAGCCCGCCGATGCCGATTTTGCAGTCGAGGATGTCGCCGGGCTTGAGGACGCGACTTCCGGCTCACTCTGCCTGTTCATGGATGATCGCTTCGCGGCCGCCCTGGCCGAGAGCAAGGCCGGTGCGGTCGTCACGACTGCCGAGCGGGTGGCCGAGCTGCCCCCTGGCATGCGGGCATTGGTGGCGGCGCAGCCCCGGCTGGTCTTCGCGCTGGCCGGCCACTGCTTCTATCCAGGCTCGCAGGCGCCGGAAGCCTGCCTGCAGGACCAAGCAATCGATCCCACGGCGACTCTCGCCGCCGATTGCCGCATTGCGCCCGGCGTCGTGATCGGCTGCGGTGCTGCCATCGGTGCCGGTAGCTGGATCGGCGCTAATAGCGTGATCGGGCCGGGCGTTGTGATTGGCGCTGAATGCCGGATCGGCGCCAATGTCACTATCAGCCATGCGCTGATCGGCAACCGCGTTCATATTTTTGGCAATGCGGAGATCGGCAAGCCCGGTTTCGGCTTCATCGCGGGACCACGCGGGCCGGTGCGGGTGCCGCAGCTTGGCCGCGTGGTGATCGAGGATGATGTCGAGATCGGTGCGCAGAACTCGATCGATCGGGGCGCCATCGGCGATACCGTGATCGGGCAGGGCTGCAAGCTCGATAACGGCATCCAGATCGCCCATAACGTGCGGCTCGGGCGGTTCTGCATCCTGACCGGCCATGTCGGGATTGCCGGCAGTGCGACCCTAGGCGACGGGGTTGTGGTCGGTGGCGGGGTGGTGATCAGCGATCACATTTCGATCGGATCGGGCGCCCAGATCGCGATCGGCAGCACGGTGGTGCGTGATGTGCCGCCGCAAAGCGTGGTTGGCGGATATCCCGCTACGTCAGTGCGCAATTGGCACCGTCAGACGGCGGCACTCGGCAAATTGGCCGGGACGCGGCGCGAGCGGTAGCGATAAGGGCGGGCGCCATTGGCCCGCCCCTTGGTCTGGAGGTCTTATCGGTCGCCGGCATCCATTTCGTAGACACCACCCAGCTCAAAGTCGGTTTCGACGACCTCGGGGGCGGCGATGGTGCCGGTTGTGAGCTGCGCGTCAGCCTCATCCTGGCTCGGCGCCACGCTGATGGTCACGCCAACGGTGACTTCGGGGTGCAGCGAGATGCGCGCCGAATGCAGGCCGATCGTCTTGATCGGCTGATCGATGGTGACCTGACCGCGCGTCACGGTAAAGCCGGCCTCGACCGTCGCTTCGGCGATATCGCGCGCGGAGACGGAGCCATAGAGCTGCCCGGCACCACCCGACTGGCGAACCAGCGTCAGCTGCAAGCCTTCCATCTTCTTCGCCACCGCCTCGGCATCGCTGCGCTTCGCCAGATTATCGGCGACGAGCTGCGCCTTGCGGGTCTCAAAGGCCGCCAGATTATTCTTGGTGGCGCGCAGCGCCTTGTTCTGCGGCAACAGGTAATTGCGCGCGAAACCGGGCTTCACATTGACGACATCGCCCATCTGACCCAGATGCTCGACGCGTTCCAGCAATACGACTTCAACCATTTTCTTCCCTCCGCGCCCAGGGGCGCCTTTCGATACAATGCCAAATCAATCGACTCAATTCGGTGAGCGCGACCGTCCCAAACGCATCCTCAGCCCCAACCAGGGCTCAAACAGTCCGATCGCACCGAGCAACAGCGCCATCGGTATCATCATCATGGCCGCGTAGATCGCGCCCAAGACCTGCGCTATCGCCATCGGCATCAACAAGACCGCATAGACCGCGATCAAAACCATCAGCCGCTGCGAAAATCGCTGCGCGGCGGCATGCAGCACGGCCAGACCGGCCAAAAACAAAGCAAAGCTCTGAATGAACAGAACGTTTGCGACAATCACCCCATAGGGGTCGGGCAGCGCCATCGCGCCGACCAGTAACACCAATGTCAGCGCCGAATACCAGCGCGGCAAACCAAGATCCGCCATCATCGGCGTCGGCCGGATGGCATGTTCGAACCGGACCAGCAACGCCT
>CAIZEE010000535.1 GCA_903931835.1 uncultured Elstera sp. | reverse complement strand
TGGCTATGTCGGTGAAGATGTCGAGAACATCATCCTCAAGCTGTTGCAGGCGGCCGATTACAATGTCGACCGGGCGCAGCGCGGCATCGTCTATATCGACGAGGTCGATAAGATCAGCCGTAAATCCGATAACCCGTCGATTACCCGCGACGTGTCGGGCGAGGGCGTGCAGCAGGCCTTGCTGAAGATCATGGAAGGCACGGTCGCAAGCGTTCCGCCGCAGGGTGGCCGCAAGCATCCGCAGCAGGAATTCCTGCAAGTGGATACGACCAATATCCTGTTCATCTGCGGTGGCGCCTTCTCAGGGTTGGAGCGGATCATCTCGGCGCGGTCCAAGGGCACGTCGATGGGCTTTGGCGCTGACGTTCGCGCTCCAGAAGAACGCCGCACCGGCGAGATTCTGCGCGACGTCGAACCGGAGGATCTGTTGAAATTCGGGCTTATCCCGGAATTCATCGGCCGTCTGCCGGTGGTCGCGACATTGGATGATTTGGACGAGGCCTCGCTGGTCGAAATCCTGGTCAAGCCGAAGAATGCGCTGATGAAGCAGTATCAGCGGTTGTTCGAGATGGAAGATGTGCATCTGGACTTTGCCGAGGATGCGCTGAAATCGATCGCCCAGAAGGCGTTGCTGCGCAAGACCGGGGCGCGCGGTCTGCGCTCGATTATGGAGAGCATCCTGCTCGACACTATGTTCGATCTGCCGGGCCTGGACGGCGTCGACGAGATCGTCATCAACCGCGAAGTGGTCGAGGGCAGGGCGCAGCCGCTCTACATCTATTCCGACCGTCGCGGCGACGTCGATGCGAGTGCGTAAGGTCTAAGTGCGAGAGTTTGCCGGGCCCGCTTGACGCCGGCCCGGCGCCCCTCCACCTAGACTAGACTGGTCACATTTTTGCAATGAATTGCAGTGTGGCCTGGCGGCAGTGAAACCCGTTAGCCGGCCCATCTGGGCGGCGTCTTGAAACGGCGGTTATCGGCCCTTACGGGCGATACCGAGATAAGGAAAGCAGGTTGATTATGGAACTTCCCGAAGCCGCCCTTTACCCCGTACTTCCCCTGCGCGACATCGTCGTTTTCCCGCATATGATTGTGCCGCTCTTCGTCGGCCGGGAAAAATCCGTGCGCGCGCTCGAAGACGTTATGAAGGATGACAAGCAGATCCTTCTGGTTACCCAGAAGAATGCCGCCCAGGACGACCCCACGCCGGAGGATATCTATTCGATCGGCACGCTGGCGACCGTCCTGCAATTGCTGAAACTGCCCGATGGCACCGTCAAGGTGCTGGTCGAAGGCGGCCAGCGCGCGCATATCGACCGGTTTGCCGAGAACGCCAATTTCTTCCAGGCCTATGGTGAGTTGCTGCCGGAGACGGAGGGCGATCGCCATGAGATCGAGGCGCTGGCGCGCGCCGTGATCACCCAGTTCGAGCAGTATATCAAGCTCAATAAGAAGATCCCGCCGGAGGTGCTGGTCTCGATCAATCAGATCGAGGAGCCGGGCAAGCTGGCGGACATCGTCTCGTCGCATCTCAGCCTGAAGATCGCCGACAAGCAGTCGCTGCTCGAGATCGCCACCGTCTCGGAACGGTTGGAGAAGATCTACGGCTTCATGGAAGGCGAGATCGGTGTTCTGCAGGTCGAAAAGCGCATCCGCAATCGCGTGAAGCGCCAGATGGAGAAAACCCAGCGCGAGTATTATCTGAACGAGCAGCTGAAGGCGATCCAGAAGGAGCTGGGCGAGGGCGAAGATGGCCGCGACGAGGTCGCCGAGATCGAGGAGCGCATCAACCGCACCAAGCTCAGCAAGGAAGCGCGCGACAAGGCGCTGGCCGAGCTGAAGAAGCTGCGCAGCATGAGTCCGATGTCGGCCGAAGCCACGGTCGTGCGCAACTATCTCGACTGGATCTTGTCGATTCCTTGGAAGCAGCGCTCCAAGGTGAAGCGCGATCTGGATCTGGCGCTGAAGGTGCTCGATACCGATCATTACGGCATGGATAAGATCAAGGATCGTATCCTTGAATATCTGGCCGTCCAGCTGCGCATCACCAAGGTCAAGGGCCCGATCCTGTGTCTGGTTGGTCCTCCGGGTGTCGGCAAGACCTCGCTCGGCAAATCGATCGCCAAGGCGACCGGTCGTAATTTCGTGCGCATGTCGTTAGGCGGCGTGCGTGACGAGGCTGAAATCCGTGGCCATCGGCGGACCTATATCGGCTCAATGCCGGGCAAGGTCATCCAGGGCATGAAGAAGGCCAAGACCTCCAATCCGCTCTTCCTGCTCGACGAGGTCGATAAGATGGGTGCTGATTGGCGGGGTGACCCGGCCTCGGCCCTTTTGGAAGTGTTGGATCCGGAGCAGAACAGCACGTTCGCCGATCATTATCTGGAGGTCGATTACGACCTGTCCGATGTGATGTTCGTGACGACGGCGAACTCGCTGCGCATGCCTCAGCCGCTACTCGACCGCATGGAGATCATCCGCATCCCGGGT
>CAIZEE010000534.1 GCA_903931835.1 uncultured Elstera sp. | reverse complement strand
ATAGATCAGCGGCGCCTTGGATCGCCACGAATGCGGATAGGAGTGCAACAGCTTGTCGACCGCAAGCAGCGTACCGGCGGCTTTCAGCGCCTCGACCATCGGTTTGTCCGCTTTGAACACATGCAAGCCGGCGAAAAGCGGGACGCTCGGGTAATAAAGCCCGTCGCCCTGCACGGTGAAGGGCACTTCGAGATCGAAGGCGCGGCCGAGCTCAAAATCCTCAATGCCATGCCCGGGGGCGGTGTGGACCAAACCGGTCCCTGCATCCTCGGTGACGTGATCGCCCGGCAGCAGCGGCACGGCGAACTCGTAGCCCTGCCCCCGTAGGGGATGGGCGAGGATGGTGCCGGCCAGTGCTTCGCCCGGCAGTTCGGTGATCGTGCTCGCTGTGAAGTCGCCGGCGACCTCCAGTGCGGCTTTGAGCCCGGACGCTACGAGCAGTTTCTCACCGAGAACCGCAAGGCTATCCGCTCCGACCGCCGTCACCTCGATGACGCTATAGGTAAGCTTCGGATTGAACGCGACCGCCCGATTGCCGGGAATGGTCCAGGGCGTCGTTGTCCAGATGGCGATCGAGGCTCCGTCCAATTCGGCAAGCTGTGTCGTCACGACCGGGAAACGCACATGGATCATCGTCGAATGATGATCGTGATATTCAACCTCGGCATCGGCCAGCGCCGTCTGCTCGACTACCGACCAAAAGACCGGGCGTGAGCCCTGGTAGAGGCTGCCATCCATCAGGAATTTCGAGAATTCCCGGAAGATCTGAGCCTCGGCATGAAAATCCATCGTACGATAGGGATTGGCCCAATCGCCGATAACGCCGAGACGCTTGAACTCAGCCCGCTGGACATCGATCCAGGACAGGGCGAAGTCGCGACATTCGGCGCGGAACTGGTTGATCGGCAGGGCGCCCTTATCCTGGCCGCGCGCGCGAAACGCCTCCTCTACCTTCCATTCGATCGGCAGACCGTGGCAATCCCAGCCTGGCACATAGTTCGCGTCGAAACCGGCCATCTGAAAACTGCGGTTGATCAAATCCTTCAGGATTTTGTTCAGCCCCGTGCCGATATGGATATGTCCGTTGGCGTAAGGCGGGCCATCATGAAGGATAAATTTCGGGCGGCCGGCCGAATCCTTCCGCAATGTGTCGTACAAACCGATCCGTTCCCAACGCGCCAGAATTTCCGGTTCGCGCGTCGGCAGATTGCCGCGCATCGGAAACTCGGTATTGGGCAGGAAAACAGTCGATTTATAGTCGCGTGTCATGTTCTAGGCGCCAGACTTTCAAGAAGGTGCCGGCAAGGTTTCAAAAAAACCGCGCCTCGGCAAGTGTTACTGCGGGATGACGGGGCTAAAGCAGCCGGCGGGCCTCGGCGCTATCGGCGGCAATCTGCGCCTTCAGCGCATCAAGCCCGTCGAATTTCTGCTCCGCTCGAATGAAATGCAGCAGATCCACCGCGATTTGCGCCCCGTAAATATCACCGTCGAAATCGAATATATGAGTTTCCAAGCGGACATCATCCGTACCGATCGTCGGTCTTAGACCAAGATTGGCGACCCCCCCATAGGATTTGCCGGCAATCGTGACCGAGACGGCGTAGACGCCCTTGCGTGGCACCAGATAACCGTCGAGCGTCAGATTGGCCGTTGGAAAGCCGAGCAATCGGCCGCGCTTATCCCCGTGTTGGACGTGACCTTCGACCCTGAACGGCCGGCCGAGCAGATACCCCGCACGCTCCGGCTCGCCCGCGCGAAGATAGTCGCGGATCCGGGTCGAGGAATAAGGCTCCCCATCCGGCGCTACCTGGGCCTCGACCGCCTCAACCGTGAACCCGGCCCCAGGACCGCGTGCTATCAGATGGGCCGCATTACCGCTGCGCTTGGTGCCAAAACAGAAATCATGGCCGACGACGACATGCCGCGCCCTAAGCGCACCGACCAGGAGGTCGTCGATGAACTGATCGGCACTCATCGACGCCAAATCCCGATCAAAGCGCAAACAAAGCGTAGCGGCAGCGCCGAGAGCCTCGAACAGCTCAAGCTTGATGCGCATCGGCGTCAGGCGGAAAGGCTCCGCATCGGCGGTGAACAGCGCGCGGGGGTGTGGTTCAAACGTGACGAGCAAAAGCTTGAGGCCCCCGGCCTCGGCAAAACTGCGGGCCCGCCCGATCACGCTTTGGTGACCTAAGTGAACGCCGTCGAAATTGCCGAGCGCGACACTGGCGCCGGTCAAATCTTCCGGCAGGGTCGCCGCGTCACGAACAAGCAACATGGAGGCGGCTTAGCTCAGCTCGGCTCAGCGACCGGACGCGGCTGCACCATCACCACCGCCTCGCCTTCGATCACCACGGTATCGCCGACGGTACACACTGTCGACAAGGTGACGCGCTTACGATCGAGCACGATATCGGTCACCGTCACCGACGCCGTGACCGTATCGCCCGGGCGAACCGGCGCCTTGAATTTCAGCGACTGGCTGAGATAGATGGCGCCCGGCCCCGGCAATTTTGTGCCGAGCACGGTCGAGATAAATCCGGCCGACAGCATGCCATGCGCAATCCGCCCTTTGAAAAGCGTCGCCGCAGCAAATTCCTGATTGAGGTGAACCGGGTTGGTGTCGCCCGAGATACCCGAGAACAGAACAATGTCGGCCTCGGTCACTGTCTTGCCGTAAGACGCCGTGTCCCCGACTTTCAGGTCATCCAAATAGTAGCCGCCAGTTGCTCCGCTCACGATAAATCCCTCGATCTCAGGCGCCGGCCGGAAGATGGCGCTGGTTTTCAAGAACATAGGGGCGGCGAGCCGATACCGCAATGCACCAGAGCCGCGCTGCGCAATCGCGCCGAGTTCTCTGGATCCTAAGGATAAACGACGCTGGAACCTTAGCATCGGGAGGTTTTTTGTTGACGGCTCGGCAAACCAAACGCTTCATCTTCCTAACATGCGATCGCAGGCAGCGTTTCGGTTAGCAGGTAGGTGACGTGGGGTTCGAACATCTCTCAGTGATGGTCGTAGACGACAGCCGATTTGTGCTGACGATGCTGACGATGATCCTGCGCGCTCTGAAAGTGGGCAAAATCCTGGCCCATGCCGACGCGTCGGAAGTGATCGCAGATTTGAAGGTTCTGTCGAAAAGTACAGCCGCCCGCGCCCTTGTCCCCGACATCATTATATGCGACTGGATCATGTCGCCGATCACCGGCGATATGCTGCTTAGGTGGCTGCGCCTGAGCGAGGACAGCCCCGATCGCTTCGTCCCCTTCATCATGATCAGCGGCGCGGCCGACAGCGATAAGGTTCGCATCTCGCGCAATCTCGGCGTCACCGAATTTCTGGCCAAGCCGTTTTCCGTGGCCGCTGTCTGCGACCACCTGATCGCGGCGATCGAGCAACCACGACCTTTCTTGTACACGCGCGATTATTTCGGGCCGGATCGGCGCCGGCAGCGGCGACCATGGAACGATGTGGATCGGCGAGTCGCGACAGCCGACGACATTGAATACATCTATTCCGCGAGCACGATGTCGAAGCTGAAGCCATCGGCAAAGGCATTCATCTTCCGGCTACCCAACCGCTTGCGTGAGAAGGTGGCCGGGCTCGGCCGGGGCGATCCGATCGTCATCCCGCCCGATCTAATGCAGGCGGCCGAACAACAGCTTGACCGGATGGAGGACGACTACAGTGACTGGGTGCGCGGCTCGATCAAGCGACTCGTCGACGCACATGCCAAGGCGCTGGACGCGAACTCCAAGGGGCGCATAGAGCAGGTTATCGCCATCAACCGCCTGGCTCACGAATTGCGCGGACAGGGATCGACCTTCGGCTATCCGCTGATCACTGTCTTCGGCCGTTCCCTCTATGAATGCACGCTGAACGTGGAGACGGCCGAGGATTCGCTGCTCGAGTTCGTGAAGGCCCATATCGACGGGATCAGCGCCGTCATTCGCGAGAAGATCAAAGGTACGGGTGGCGAACTCGGCAATGAATTGGTCGCAAGCCTGGAGGTCGCGCGTAAGAAACTCAGGATGAGCAGCTAGAGCTCCAACTCCTGGCGAACTTGATCGCGGAGTGCATCGATCGAGACTGGCTTGCCGTTCCTCAAAACATGCCAGAAGCTCCAGCCATTGCACGCGGGAAGATGCTGGATGCCGGCCGCGACCTGGTGAATCGAGCCGCGGAACTGATCGGCGATCAGGCTGCCATCAACACGAACCTTGGCGGCGTGCCGGCGCGGGAGATCGACCAGGGTCTCGCCAGCGCTGATCAGGCCACGCTCGACCAACAAGCCGAACGGAATGCGCGCAGCGTCGCGCTTATTGGGTGTGACCGAAATCGAGTCGGCATCGCCCGGTACGATTTGTTCGATGCGCGCCTGTGCCGCAGCCGCATAGCCCGGATCGCGATCAATGCCGATGAAGTGGCGGCCAAGCTTCTTCGCCACGGCCCCGGTGGTTCCGGTACCAAAAAAGGGATCGAGCACGACATCGCCCGGCTTGGTCGAGGCAAGCAATACGCGATGCAGCAGGGCCTCTGGCTTTTGCGTCGGATGCAACTTGCCCCCGTCACCGTTGGCCCGGTCGCCCCGCAGCCGTTCCGGGCCTGTGCAAAGCGGGATCAGCCAGTCACTGCGCATCTGTAAATCGTCGTTTAACGCCTTCAGCGACGCGTAATTGAACGTGTAGCGCGACTCACGCTGACGCGACGCCCAAATCAGCGTCTCATGCGCATTGGTGAAACGCCGGCCCCGGAAATTGGGCATCGGATTGGATTTGCGCCAGATCACGTCGTTCAGAATCCAAAAACCGAGATCCTGCAGCAGCGCACCTAGCCTGAAAATATTGTGATAGCTGCCGATCACCCAGATCGTGCCGTCATCCTTCAATATACGCCGGCATTGGCGGAGCCATTCGGCGCAGACGCGGTCATATGAGGCAAAGTCGCCAAGCTTGTCCCACTCGTCATCGACACCGTCGACCAGGGAATTATCCGGTCGGCGCAGCCCGCCTGGCAGCTGCAGGTTATAGGGCGGGTCGGCGAAAATCAGGTCAACCGACTTAGCCGGCAGTTTCGCCATATGATCAACGCAGTCGCCAACCAGGATCTGGTCGAGCAAGAGCTGCGGCGGCTTTGTCTCTTCGAGAATGTTCATGAGACTGACCATGCTCACTCTTTGAGTCAGTCGTCAAGACATTGCTTTAATCATATGACTCCGTTCGATAATTACGTAACGCTCCGAACGACCGTCTATGGTGCCGCGTGATGCCCAACAATGCGATCTGGCTGCGATGTTCGGCGGTGGGATATCCCGCATTGCGGTCCCAACCATAGTGAGGATAGCGCGCTGCCAGACCGATCATGATGCGGTCGCGGGTCACCTTGGCAAGGATGGACGCCGCCGCAATCGATAAGCATAAGGCGTCGCCGCCGATCACCGCCTCGGCTCGGCACGGCAGGTCGCGTGGCACAATCGACCCATCGATCAGCACTAGATCAGGGATTTGCGGCAGGCGCCGAACGGCGCGGCACATCGCCGACAAGCTGGCCTGCAGAATATTGATACGATCGATTTCGGTAACGCTGCTAGCGGCAATCGCCGCAAAAACCCCGTTACCCTGGCGCGCGCAGGCGAGCAGCCGGGACGCAACGTTTTCCCGAATCGCCCGTTTCAACTTCTTGGAGTCGTCGATCGCGGCAATCAGATCGGCGGGCAGCCGATCGGGCATCAGAATGACGGCAGCCGCCACGACCGGGCCGGCCAACGGGCCGCGTCCAGCCTCGTCGCTGCCAGCAACAAGGCCGCCCCGCGCGCGTTCTATGGCGTAGTCAGGCATGGGTTCTGGCGTAGGCCAAGACAGTGATGGAATCAAGCGTCAGCGCGGCGAAATCTCCATTTCGCGGTAGACCGAACAGGCCGCTTCTGTTCTTTTCTGCCGCTTCGCCGGAAAGCGGCGCCAGGGAGTTGGTTTGTCTATGATGATCAGGTGTCCGACGTGGCGTAACCTGTTGGTTGCGACGACGCTTCAATTGTCGATATTTGCCGGCGCTGCGCAGGCGGAACCGGGCCAGAAGGAAGAGGGACTGCGCCCGGAAATCGAACAGTTGCGGCAGATCCTGGCTAGCGTTGCGAAGGGCGACAGTGCATTCGGCGCGGCTGTGGCGCCAGCAGAAACACTGGCGACAACTGAGCCGAAACCCGACCGCATCCGGCACCTGGACATACGGCTGCTTGATGAATTGAACGAGGTCGCAATCGCCTTCAATGAAGCGGCCGATGGTCAGAAGCAGCCAGCAACGCGGGCTGTCGTCAAAGGCCTTGATCCGCAAACCGCGACCGAGGGCGCCTCACGGGTTTTTGAAGGTGACGGCCCCAGCCTGTCGATCATGCGTCAGTTCCTGATCGTCCCCACCGCCTCGCTCGGCGCTGATCCGGTAAAAAAGGCGATGGCGATCGTCACCTCATTCGAACGCTCGCCCAAAACCGATGACAGTTATTTCGAATACACCGCCCCCAAAGACATGGCAGGCTCCGAAATCCGCACCCTGCCCGGCAGCGCGACATCGTGGAACAAAGCGGCCGAGCCAAGCATGGCCGAGGGCGAAATCTATAAGCTGAAGAAATGCCGAAGCATTCCGATACTGGGATGGTACTGCAACACGTCCTGGTACCAGCCCCTGCCGCTCGATCAGGCCCCGGACGGGTCCGCGCAAGCGCTGATCACGACGCTGTACCCGCTGGCCAAGGGCGGCGACAATGCGTTCTTCAAGGACGGCAGGGCGGAAAACATCGTCGACGGCTACACCTCCGTATATCTGGTCGAGCAATCGGGCGCCGACGTGCTGGTCTATAGCCTGGGCTTTCAGACCAAAGCGAGTCCTGCGCTGCAGCAAGCCAGGCTGAATGCGGGACATAAGGCCGAATTCAAGATGCTGGCCAGTCGCTTCGCTGGGGCCGATACAAACTAGCCCAATAGGACCTAGCTCGTCCGACACCAGTCCATTACGATGTGACGTTATGGATGCGTCGCACATCGAAGCCCTGCTGCTGACACTGACTCATATCGTGTTGGCGCTGACGGTCACCGGACATGTCCTCCTCAATAAGCGCGATGTCGGCGCCACGATCGGCTGGATCGGTCTTGTCTGGCTGTCGCCGTTTATCGGGTCGATCCTCTATCTCATGCTCGGGATCAACCGCGTGACCCGCCGCGCCCGGCGCTTGCGCCGCCCTCGCGCGCGGGGTCTAAAGCCGCAGGCTGAAATATCGATCGACCCTGAGTTGGCGCATCTGGAGCCGCTATGGATCGCCGCCGGCAGATTGTCGGGTCGACAGATCAAGGGCGGAACCGGCTTAGAAATCCTGGCCTTGGGCGATAACGCCTATCCGCGCATGGTGGCATCCATCAAGGCGGCAAAGATCAGTGTCGCCCTATCAAGCTACATCTTTCGCGCCGATGAGGCGGGCAACCAGTTCATCGAGGCGTTGAGCGACGCGGTGGCGCGCGGTGTCGCCGTGCGTGTCCTGATCGATGGGATCGGCGCCGGCTACTTCATCTCGCCCACCTATACAAAACTGTGCAAAGCCGGCGTGCCGGTCGCGCGTTTCCTTCATTCGAACAAACCCTGGCGAATGCCGTTCCTCAACATGCGGACGCATAAGAAGATCCTGGTCGTCGACGGCGCCATCGCCTTTACCGGCGGCCTCAATATCGGGGCGGAGAATGTGCAGGCGACCAATCCGCCTCACCCCGTGCGCGACACGCATTTTGAGCTGCGCGGTCCCGTCGTCACGGAACTGACCGCCGCGTTCGCTGAGGATTGGAGCTTTACGACTGGCGAGGACCTGACCGCTGCGGAGCAGCGTAAAATTTGGTTCCCGCAGGTGCCACCGGTCAAAGGCGGGGCGCCTGCCCGCGTCATCACCTCCGGACCCGATCACGATCTGGACAAGCTCGAATCCGTCATTCTCTCGGCGATCGCCGTGGCGCACCGCTCCGTCCGCGTCGTCACCCCTTACTTCCTGCCCGATGAACGGATGTTAAGCGCGCTCACATTGGCAGCAACGCGCGGTGTCGCCGTCGATATCGTTATACCGGAGCAGGGAAACCACCGCCTGGTAGACTGGGCGGCGCGGGCGCAGCTTATGCCGCTGATGCAGGCTGGATGCCATATCTGGTACAGCCGCCCCCCCTTCGATCATTCCAAATTGATGACGGTCGACGGCGGTTGGTCAATGATCGGCAGCGCTAATTGGGATATGCGCAGCCTGCGGCTCAATTTCGAAATGAACGTTGAAATCTATTCCAGCCCGTTCGCAACCGAGCTGAACGCGGTTATTGATAGCAAGCTACATCGCCGGATGACGATTGAAGCACTCACGGCACGCCCGTTACCCATCGTGTTACGCGACGCCGCTGCGCGCCTGCTGCTGCCCTATCTCTAGACTCAAAACAGTTTCAGCTGATCCCCGGGCCTGGGCGGCGGGGCAAAGCGCGAGGTGTCCAACTGCCAGCGCGTCGTGTTCAAATTCAATTTGGCGCAGGCTAGGCGAAACCGCTTCTGCAACAGCAAGGCGTAGGGTCCCTCGCCCACCATCCGTCGGCCAAACTCGGCCTTATAGAGTGCGCCCCCCCGGCTTTGCCTGATCAGGCTCATCACGCGATCGGCCCTGGCAGGCGCGTGTTCCTCCAGCCACTCCTGGAATAATTGCTTCAGCTCAAGCGGCAGGCGCAGGAAGGTGTATCCCGCCATGGTGGCCCCGGCTTCTTTGCCTTGTTCGAGAATCGCCTCCATCTCATGATCATTGAGCGACGGGATCATCGGCGCCGACAGCACGCCGACCGGAATCCCCGCCGCAGCCAATGCCTTGATCGCGGCCAACCGGCGGGGCGGCGTACTGGCGCGGGGTTCCATGCGGCGGGCGAGATCGCGATCAAGCGTCGTAACGGTCAAGCAGACCCGCGCCAATCCCTGCTTCGCCATAGGGGCCAGAATGTCGATATCGCGCTCGACCAGCGCCGATTTGGTGACGATGGTGACGGGATTGCGAAAACGACTCAGCACCTCGAGGATGCCGCGCGTGATGAGATGTTCACGTTCGATCGGCTGATACGGGTCGGTGTTGGTGCCGAGCGCTATTGGCTGGCAGACATAGTTTCGGGCGCGGAGTTCGTTCTCCAACAATGCCGGTGCGGTGAATTTGGCGACCAACCTCGTTTCGAAATCGAGGCCCGGCGAGAATCCCAAATAGGCGTGGCTTGGTCTGGCAAAGCAGTAAATGCAGCCATGCTCGCAGCCCCTGTACGGGTTTATGCTCTGATCGAAGGGAATATCGGGGGAGTCGTTGCGCGCGATGATCGTGCGCGTGGCATCGGCCATGACGGTTGTTCTGAGCGGCGGCAAGTCGGGATCGGGCTCCCCCGACGACCAGCCGTCATCCAATGCCACCCGGCTTTCCGCGTCGAATCGGGAGGCAGGATTGGCGATGGCGCCGCGGCCTTTACGGGGTTGCGGGGCCAACTCGTCGTCTGGAATGTCGCCCTGTGAACGCCTTTGAACCATCCGCAAAGAATGAACCGAGAATTAGAACAAATCAAGAACGTTCTAGCTCAGATGCTCTTTCAGTCGCGGCATGAGTTCAACGAGATTGCACGGCCTGAACCGGCTGTCGAGCTGCCAGCGCAGGATATCGTCCCAGCCATCGCGGCACGCGCCGGTCGATCCCGGCAGCGCGAACAGATAGGTTCCCCGCGCCACGCCGCCGGTAGCGCGGCTTTGCATGGTTGAGGTGCCGATCTTGGCGTAGCTCAACATGCGAAACAATTCGCCAAACCCTGGGATTTCCTTGTCGTAGAGGCGCTGGAACGCCTCGGGCGTAACGTCACGGCCGGTGACGCCGGTCCCTCCCGTGGCGATCACCACGTCGATTTCCGGGTCGGCGATCCATTGTTCGAGCAGTGCTGTAATCGCGCCGACATCATCCTTGACCAGCGCACGAGCAGCCAGACGGTGACCCGCCTGCCCGATCCGTTCCGCCAACACGTCGCCCGACGTATCGTTCGCCGGCGTGCGCGTGTCTGATACGGTCACAATCGCGATGTTAACAGGCAGAAAAACCTTGCTGTCATCAATTCCGGGCATTGACCTGGGCTACCTCGATACGGCGAGACGGTGGCGTATAAATGGGCCACTGCCCGCCAACAATCGAGTCCAGCGTTTCAGGCTTCTGGCCCAGGCGCGCCTGATAGATCCAGAAATTAGCCAGAACCCGCTCCATGTAAAGTCGCTGATCGGACGATGGCAGTGCTTCCAGGAACAACAACGGATCGTCGCCATGGCCGCGCTTGCCCTGATAATGCGCCAGCAACCCCATACCGCCATTATAGGCAATCGACAGGTCGAGCAAATTGCCCTTCACCTGATCCTGATCGAGCAGGTAGGCGATCAAGCGCTGCGCCAGATCGAGATTGACCGACGGGTCGGCCAGTTTGGTCGAAGCGCTATGAGCAACGGAATTCTGCTCGCCGAAACCGGCGGCGGCCCGCGCCGTACTCGGCATAAGCTGCATGAGACCGGCGGCACCCTGGGAACTGACCGCCCCCGGCGTGAAATGCGATTCTTGCCGGGCGAAGGCGTAGAGCAAGGCGCGATTGACCGTAAAGCCATTCGGCGGAACCCAGGGCGGCTCAGGATAGAAAGCCGCATCATAGCGCATTCCCGTCGTCTGCTGAATCTGCACGGCGAGGCGCATGGCGAGGCCGGGCATACCACCCCGTTCAGCGATGGTCAGCAGGGTCGGCGCCAAGGCT
>CAIZEE010000533.1 GCA_903931835.1 uncultured Elstera sp. | reverse complement strand
GGTCGCCTTCCTGATCTCCGACCGCGCCGCCTATATTTCCGGCCAGATCATCTCGATCAATGGCGGGATGATCTGAGCCGACGGACTAGATGGCGCGGCAGACCGGCAAGCAGGGCGGCCACCAGCCTTAAATGCATCCAGCTCAGCAGCACATTGTCGCGAACATAGTGGAAATGCGACACGCCGCCCTCACTGGGCCGGAAATAGCGCACGGGAGCCGCGACGCTAATCGGCCGGTAGCCGCGCCAGACCAGACGCACCGCCGCCTCCGCATCGAAATCAAAGCGCCGCATCCAGCGATGGCGATCCATCACCTCGCGCAGCGCTGACACTGGGTAAACCCTGAAGCCGAACAGCGAATCGAACCGACCGGTCCACAGCGTCTCCACATCCGTCCACCAATTCGACAGTTTGCGTCCGAGTACCCGGACCAAGGGGGCCGTGTCGTCGAACACCGGATCGCCTAGGATCAGCGATTTAGGGTTGGCCGCCGACAACGCCATGAAGCCCGGAATCAGCTCGGCCGGATGCTGACCATCTGCATCCATGGTCAGCACGTGACTATAACCCTCACGCTCAGCCACCCGAACGCCATGCAGGATGGCTGCCCCTTTGCCGGCATTCTTCGGTAGAACGAAGACCCTGATGGCGTCGTCGTCCGCGGTCAGGCGATCGAGTGCCGCGTCGCTTTGATCTGTGCTGCCGTCGATAACCACCCAAACCGGCGTCCAGTGCCGTCTTGCCGCGCGCACCGTCTCGATCAGTTTGGGACCGGAATTATAGCTCGGGATGAGGACCAGATGCGTCGGGTGACCGGCTTCCGCCGGATCATCCGGCAGAGCCACAGTGGCAAGGCTGATATCCATCGCTGTCGGCTAGCGGGCCCGTGATTGGGCGGGTGCGGGGCGCGAAAACAGGCCTGCCACGGCGGCGAAGCCGGTTTTGACGTAATACAGCGCCTTGAACAGCGCCAAGCGCGGGCGGATCGGCGAGGTAGGCGAAATATCGCCGGCGAGCAGCGACAGCACCGCCTCCTCCATTCGGAAGAAATTGCGCGGCGCCATGAACAGGTTGCGGATGACCGGGCTGGTCATGCGATAGATGAACCAGGTGAAACTGCCGAGCCCCTGCCGAACGTCGCGCTCGAATTGCTTCAACGCCTGCGCCGATCGCTCTGGCTGGTCGAGGCAGGTCATAACCGTCTCGACGCCGATAAAGGCGCTGCGCATCGCGAGATAGACGCCGGTTGAAAACACCGGGTCGATAAAGGCCGAGGCATCACCGATCATGATGTAGCCGTCGCCAGCGCTACCGCCGGTATTATAGGAATAATTTCCGGTGCCGATCGCCGGGCCGACCATCTCTGCCTTGGCGAGCCTCTTTGCCAGCTCCGGGCACATGTCGATCACCTGACGGAAAAACGCCGTGAGATCGCCGCCATCCCGGCTCTTCAGGAATTCGGGTTTGCAGACAGCGCCGACACTGGTCGTGCCGTCGGCCAGCGGGATAAACCAGAACCAGCCCTTGGCGAACCAGAAGATGCTGATATTGCCCTCAGCCCGCCCTTCGAGCCGTTCAGCACCAGTGAAATGACCGTAAAGGGCGGCGCTTTCATGCCGGCGATTGCGCTGTTTCAACTTCAGGCGATTGGCAAGAAACGTATCGCGCCCGGTCGCGTCGACGACGAAGCGCGCCTTCACGGACATCACCGCCCCGTCATCGGCCGTCGCCATCGCGACCGCCCCGCCGTTCCCGAGGAACTCGACCGCCGTCACCCGTGTTTCTTCGATGACCGTGGCGCCCTTGGCTGCAGCGTTACGCAGCAGGATGTGGTCGAACTCCGAACGGCGAACCTGATAGGAGAAATCCATATCCTTGCGCCAGCCCTCGCCAAATTCCAGCAGACTTGGCTTGGCATGATCGGGCGACACGAATTCGATGCCGAATTTCGGCATGCCGATCTTCTCAATCTGGTCGCTGATGCCCAGACGCTCAAACAGCGGCACATTAAAGGGCAGCAGCGATTCGCCGATGTGGAAACGCGGATGCTTATCCTTGTCGATCAGCGTCACCGACTTGCCGCGTTCGGCGAGCAGCGTCGCGATCGTGGACCCGGCCGGTCCGCCGCCAATGACGAGAACATCGCATTCAGCCTGTGCTGGAATACTTGTCGCGGCGTCCAAGCGAACCTTCCTTTCGAAACATTGCGCGGCGCAACGCTACGACCATTGGTAGAAATACTGCGTCAGCATAGCATTTGCCGCTTCTGTCATGCATCTGCTATGTGAGGTACAGGACACGGGACGCTGCAATACGTTCCCTGGCGGCTCAATATTTTCGCAAACTCATTGGGGGCGATGGATGGGTCATTCCGATGGCGGCACCCTCTCTGGATCCGGGTCCGGGTCGATAGAGGCCCCAACCGATGCCGCCTTCGTACGCCGCCTGTTCAATCAGACCGCCCCGCATTACGACCTGATCAACCAGATCTTCTCGCTTGGATCGGGCGGGTGGTATCGGCGCCGATGCCTGCGCCGTGCCGGGCTGAAACCAGGCCACACAGTACTCGACGTCGCCATTGGGACCGGGCTGATCGCCGAAGTTGCGCAACGGATCGTTGGCCCGAAGGGCAGCGTGTATGGGCTCGACCTTAGTGAGGCGATGCTGCAAGAGGCGCGGCGCAAACTAGACCTGCCGCTGATCCAGGGTACCGCCGATATGCTGCCGATCCAGGATGGCTCGATCGATTTCCTTGTGATGGGTTACGCCCTTCGCCATATCAGGGATCTGGAGAGTTGCTTTCGCGAGTTTTTCCGTGTCCTCAGGCCGGGTGGCGTGTTCTTGCTGCTTGAGGTCAGCAGTCCGACACGCGCGATCTACCGCTCCACGCTGGCCCGCTATCTCGGCCGCGCCGTCCCGGCAATCAGCCGCATGGTAACGAGGCGCGCAGAAGTGCAGGCTCTGATGGCCTATCACTGGGAAACGATGGAGACCTGCGTGGCGCCGCCGGAGATCAACCAGACCATCGTCAAATCAGGCTTCACCAATATCGTGTGTGAGGGCTGGTTCGATTTGTTCCGCAGCTATTCGGCATCTCGTCCATGACGCATCAAGGTTTATAATTCAGGAGAGTGATGCGTATGCACGCTGACCAGTCCGTCGCTTTCAAGCCAGCAGACATGCCGCTCGCCCCGTTCGAGGTTCAGTATCTCACGCCGGCTGCGTTCAAGGCGTCGTCCGACCCGTCGATCCTGGGCGTGATTGCCTATGGCGCCTATGAACCCGATGGCCAAGCCGATTATCCGGTTGCATCGACGTGCCTCGACCCGCTCGATGAGGACTGCATCCTTGAGGTATGGAGCTCACCTGATCCGGTCTCCTATCACCGCAGCGGCGCGCTCAAGGCATCGATCACCGAGCGCATCTGCTTTGGCTCGATCGAGATCAAGCAGGGCGAAGGCGAGGCGCTGGAGCCGATCATCCAGCATGCCTATGACACGCTCCTGTCCTTCCTTGGCGATCACTCGTTTCCGGCACCGATCCGGTTTTGGAATTATCTGCCGTTCATCAACGACGACGACCAGGGGATGGAGCGGTATCGCCGGTTCAATATCGGCCGATACGACAGTTTTGCAGCACGCCTCGGCCTGTCCGTGCCGCCGGTCGCGAGCGCGCTTGGCGGTCATGCGGGCAACATCGTCGTGTATTTCCTGGCGGCGCGGGAGCCGGCCGAGACCATCGAGAATCCCAGGCAGGTCAGCGCCTATGCCTATCCCGCGATCTATGGGCCACGCAGCCCGCTGTTCTCACGCTCGGCGATCTTCCGCGGCGATCACTGCCCGTATTTCATGATCTCAGGCACCGCCAGCATCGTCGGCCATGAAAGCCGGCATCCAGGCGATGTCGATGCGCAGGCGGTCGAAACGCTGACCAATATCCGAGCCTTGATCCAGGAGGCCGAACGGCAGGGTTTCCCGCGCACCGGCAAATCCTGGTTCCTGAAAATCTATGTGCGCCACCCAGAAGATCTGGAGCGCATTCGAGGGCATATTCAGGAGATCCTAGGCTCGGATGATCACTGCATCTATCTGCACGCCGATATCTGCCGGCCTGAACTTCTGCTCGAGCTCGAAGGCGTCTGTATCGCTTCTTAGGGTCTGATCGGTTCAAATTGAACCGATCGCACTCTAAGCCTCGACGCCGGCAACGATGGTGAAACCCAGTCTCGGCAAGAGGAATTTCAGCAGCGGACCCGTCATGATCGTGGTACCGACCGCCATAATCACCAGCATGGTGAAGACGTTCTGCGGAATGAAGCCCAGATCGTAGCCGATATTAAGGACGATCAATTCCATCAGCGCCCGCGTATTCATCAGCACGCCGAAAATCGATGATTCGGTGTGATCGAACCCGGACAGCCGTCCAGCGATATAAACCGGCACGATCTTACCCAATACGGCGGCCACCAAAATGATCGCAAGCCATTGCAGATCATCCGCAGAGGTCAGGCCCAGCACGTTGGTGCGCAGCCCGGTATAGGTGAAGAAGACCGGCAGGAAAAACACCAGCACGAACTGCCCGACCTGACGCCGCCAGGCACGCACGAATTCCTCATGCTGATGAAAGATCAGCCCGGCGGCAAACCCACCGAAGATCGCAAAGATGCCAAGCTTGAAGGTGACGAGCCCCAGGATGAAAACCAGGCAGAGCACGATCGCCAGAAGATTGGACGGGATCTCCTCATTGCGAACCGGAAAATGCTTCATCAGCAAATTGACGAGCGGATAGAGCGCGAAGCGCAGCACCAAAATCAGGGCGAGCAAGCCACCGATCTGCAAGGCGCTACGCGCACCGGAAAACTGCGTCGCGGCATAGGCTGAGATGCCGGCCAGCAGAATCCAGCCCACCACATCGTTGATCGCGGCGGATGAGATAGTGACCACGCCGATTTCCGTCCGCGTCAGACCATACTCGCGAAGGATGCGGCCGAGGATCGGCACCGCTGTTATAGCAAGCGCCACCCCGACAAACAGGCTGTAGGTCAGCGCGTCTATGCCAGGTGCCAGAAGGGGGGCGGAAACCTGGCCGATCAGGAAGCCAAGGGCAAAGGGAACCGCAATCGAAACGACCGAAATCGATGCCACCGCCGCCGTGTTACGCTTGCTTTTGAGATGGCCGAATTCGAAATCTGCGCCGATCTGAAACATCAGCAGAATGAGACCGATTTGGCTCAAAACCGTAATCGGCGTGGCACTGGTCGCACCAAACAAAACCACCGACGCATCGGGGAAAAAATGCCCAAACAGCGAGGGGCCGAGCATCAGACCGGCGACGATCTCGCCGATCGCCCCCGGCTGCCGCAATCGCCTCGCCGCGACATTGAGCAGCCGTGCAGCCGCGATCATCACGACAAGTTGCAGCAATACCGACGAAAGCAGATGTTCTGCCTGCTGAATAGACGCCGTCATCGCACCTCCGCCCCCCCGCCAAACATGACCTCCAGAGTGTGATCGTTCCAGGTTTATTCAACGTGACATGATCGCACCCTAGTTTGGTGAGGTGCTGGGGTTGGCGCCAGCACCCGGCTTCAGCGGTATTGCTGGACTGATCGCACCGTTCGGGATCGTGCCATTGACACCCTCATTGCCGGTCGCAGTCCCGGTCAACGCGCCACTGCCGTAAAACCCCTCCCCGCGTTAAGGTTTTGCTGAACTTCGTTCGATGTTAGGTCCGCCTTACGGCTTTCTGCTCGTATCCCGGTTGATCGCAACACCGAGGCCACGGCGAGAGACGAGGGCGTTGATCTCGCTTTTTGTCTCTAAAACGCCGCCGCGCGCCGCGTCATCGGCCTTTACTAAAAAGCCGCTGGCCGCAGGCACAATCAAATGCTTGTGGGGCGTTGACGGTTCGTCGGCGGCGGGTTCAGCCTGGGTACTGCCGATCGGCAATGAGACCGTGACGAGGGTCGCATCGGATGTCGCGCTGATCGTGTCGACGTTCCCATTGGTATCGCCATTTTCGACCGCGAGATCGCCCGACCCCACCTTGGCTGCCGGCGCATTGGAACTGGCAGAGGCGCTCCCAGACGTGCTGGCGGCGGATGAACTGCTCGACGTCGTACCACTCGTCGTCGTGCCGATGAAGTTATTCGACAGCACATTGATGTTTCCGTAACCGGTGATGGAGGTTGAGGTCAGGACGTAGTCCATCGCCTTGGCGCCGGTCAGATAGACGCCATATACCATCACCAATTTATTGTTTTCGACCGTCGGGCTGTCGAAAGTCGCGACGCCGCCGGCACCCCCTACATCATCCCCGGGTATGGCGTTGATCAATGCGCCATAACCCAAAATCCTGGCCGACGTCGACCCGTCATAGGTCTTCGAGGCAATGCTGACGGTGCTCAAGGATACCGATCGGGGCGTGATCGCATATTCTCCAGCACTTCCTGTGTTGTCGGCGAATTGATAGCCAAGGCTGCTCAACAGCCCGGTCTGATAGGTGATGTCATAGTGACCGACATCGCTGCTATTGGTCGCGACCGTGGCAAATGACGCATTCCCCGATAATCCGATTGAGGCTGCGGTATCACCGTCGATGAACCCGTCCAATTTGACGTATTTGACGCCGTCGACAGAGGTTTCGTCGCCATAGATGCTTTTTGTGTCGCCAGGCGTCACCAGGATTACCGGCGCGAAGGAGTAGAACAGCACATTACCGGTCGGAATGACCTCGCCCGCCGTGTTGCAGGCAGGGCTGCCATTACCATACACGCAGTTATAGCGCTTGGAGGCCGACGCCACCGGGATACCCCCTAGTATGTCGGCCGCAGGCGACGGATCAGTCGAAAATATCTGCCAGTTGGTCGCGCTCGAGAACGGCATTTGCGGGTTGTTGTTGACGAACATCCCGCCGCTTCCAGCGCCGCTATCGGCAACCGCCGTGATCGACCCCGACGTGCTGGTGATGAAGGACTGGGCGCCGATCGTCAAAATAGGCGTGGTCGTACTGGTATTGGCCGAAACGAGATTCGCATCGCCCGACCAGAGCACAATGGCGCCGCTTGCCCTGACCGATCGAGCCTGAATGGAAATATTGCCACCCGCTTCGAACTTCAAGGAACTGGTGCCGACGCCGACGGACGGGGAAATATCGGCGCCGAGCGTCAGATCGTTCCCGGCCACGAGAGCAAGTGCACCCGAACCGTTATCGTTGATCCCGGCCGTCGTCACGATATTGCCGTCGGCCGCGAGCAGCGTATAACCAGCTCCCGAAATGGAGAGCTGGTTGGCGATGGAGAGCGAGCCACCGCTACTGGCGTCGACGATGATCCCGCCGGCCGCAGCCGTCAGCGCCGCCCCGGCATCCAGCATCATCGACGGTGCCGTCAAGGTGAAAGCGCCCGCCCCGGCATTTGTGACCAGCGCCGAGACGTCAATGCGACTGGCCACAAGCTTTGAGGCCGACGTTCCGGAGATCGTCCAGGGATTGGAGATCGTGACGCTACCACCGACCGAAAACAGCTGTACGGCACCGGACGAGGCGGTCAGCGAAACGCTTCCCGGCGACGTTAAACTCGGCGTGCCGGCCAGGCTGTCTGAGGTTTGAAACGCAGCGTCGCCGGCAGCCACGACAATGCTGCTGCCGCTTATCGAAGCGGGCAATACGACGTTGCGCGCGGCCTCGACAGTGACCTTGCCGCCGGCCGATAAAGACGCCGTCATCACAATGTCGGTGTCAGCGAAAAGCGAGATTGCACCCTGCCCGCCAGTCGTCAGAATACCGTTGTCGGTCAGCACCCCGCCGCCATTATTGGCGGCCGAGCTGGCCGTCACCGTGATCGACCCGCCATCGGTGGATATGCCGGCATTCAACGTCGCCGTCTGCGCCGATATCAGAATATTGGCGCCGCCCGTGCCGGTAATCTGCCCCTCGGTCGTCAACACGCCATTTGTCTGAAGCGTGACCAAGCCGCTGCCGCCAATGGCAAGCGCATCGGCGATGTCGAGCAATCCGCCATCGGCGTTCGCCGTGATATTGCCGACACCGGCTGTGAGTCCTGCACCGACGCCAAAATTCAGGTTCGGCGAGGTGAGCGTCATGAGCGCAGCGCCAGCATTCGTCAGCGTCGCGTCGATCGTAATGGCGCCTGCCGCGAGGGTAGCCGCCGTGACTGCCTGGATGGTCAGCGGATCGCTGATCAGGATGGTACCGCTCGTCGCCGTCAAGCGAACCGATCCGGTGGTAGCCGTCAGAGTGGTCGGGCGGCTGACGCCGATCGTGTCGCCAGCGGTAACGCTTATCCCGCTGCCGCTGATAGCGGCCGGCAGAGTAACGCTGCCCCCCGCAACCAGCTCGATCCGCCCGCCGGCGGTCAGGTTGCCGGATAGCGACATATCGGTATTGGCGGTAAGCGAGATACGGCCCGTGCCATTGACCAGCAGATCACCGCTATCGACCAGCGCGCCACCGCTCGCCGTGACAGTAATGGCGCCCCCATCGGTCGTGACATCGCCGGCGATCGTCACTGTCTGTGCGGTCAGCGAAACGGCGGTCCCGCCTGACGCGGTGATCGTGCCCTGATCATTTATGCTGTTATCGGCCGACAGCGTCACCGTGCCCGTACCGCCGATGGCGAGCGAGCTTGCGAGGTTGATCGAGCCGCCAGCCGCATAGGCGGTGATATCGCCGACTGAGGCCATCAAGGCAGCACCGGAGCCAAAGGTCAAATCGGGGCTATTGAGCGTGAGCAATCCAGCCCCGGTATTCGTCACCAATGCATTCACGCCGATGGACGCACCCGAAACCGTGGATCCGACAGAGCTCGATAGCGTAAGCGCATTATCGATCGAGACGGCGCCGCCGATCGAGGCGAGAGCAACCGAACCGGTTGTCGCGGTAAGCGTCGTTGCACCCGCAATGCTGAGACTGGGCAGCCCACCCGGAACATAGGCTGTTTGCGCGTCCGGATCGCCGCCGGTGATGGCAATGCTGCTGCCGCGCATCACACCGGCAAGCTCGATCGTGCCGCCCGATTCGATGGCGAGCGCGCCGCCTGCCGTTAACGACGTGGATAGGTCGGCGTCGGTACCGGCGATCAGCGTAATACCGCCGCTCCCGCCCGCCTTCAGCGTGCCGGTATCGATCAGAACGCCGCCTGCCCCGGCCGGGCTCGCCGTGGCGGTGATGGCGATCGAACCGCCACCGGTCGTAATGCCGGCACCAATCGTGATCGTCCCCGCCGTCATCGACAGGTTGGTTGCCCCCGAGGCGATAATCGCCGCCTCGTCATCGATGCTGTTATCGGCCAATAGCGTCACCGTTCCGCCACCGCCGATGGCGAGCGTGTTGGTCAGGCTGATCGAACCCCCATTGGCAAAGGCGGTGATGTCGCCCGCATTCGCCATCAGCGCCGCGCCGGACCCAAAGGTCAAACCGGGGCTGCTGAGGGTGAGCAATCCCACACCGGCATTGGTCACCGTCGAGTTGATAGCGACGGTGTTGCCCGAAACCGACGATGCCGATGCGCCGGACAAGGTAAGCGCATTGTTGATCGTGACACCGCCGCTTGCCGCATCCAGCGTGACGGACCCGGCCAAGGCAGTCAGCAACGTGGCCGCGTTAACCGCGATAGTGGTTCCAGTAATGCTCGCGGCCGTCACGCCGGACAGGGTCAGTTGATTGTCGATGGAGACCGTGCCGCCGATCGCCGACAGCGCGACCGATCCGCTGGCGGCGGTCAGGATGGTTGACCCGGCGATGCTAAGTTCCGGCGCGCCAGCTTGAGTATCAACCGTCTGCACATCGGGAGCGCCGGCGGTGACCGCGACACTGCTGCCGCGCATCGTGCCGCTGACGATGACGCTGCGCCCGGCCTCGATAGAGACCACGCCGCCAGCGATCAGTGATGCCGCTATCGTGGCGTCGGTATCGGCACTCAGCCTGATACCGCCCGTGCCACCGGCCCTTAGCGTGCCGAGATCCGTCAACATGCCGCCACTGCCAGCAGTCGTCGTGCTGGCGGTGATTGCAATTGAACCGCCGCCAGTGGTGATGCCCGCACCGATCGTCACCGTCTCGGCGATCAACGAAATATTAGCAAGACCCGACCCGGTAATCTGCGCCTCGTCATCGATCGTGTTATCGGCCTGCAGCGTCACTGTTCCGGTGCCGCCGATCGCGAGCGCGTTGGCGAGGCTGATCGAGCCGCCACTCGCATAGGCGATAATGTCGCCGACGGTGGCTGTCAGAACGGCACCCGAACCAAAGGTCAGAACCGGGCTGGTAATGCCAAGCAACCCCGTCCCCGCGTTGGCCACGGTGGCATTGACCGCGACACTGTCCCCCGAAACCGTTGATCCAGTCGTGCCTGACAAAATGAGCGCGCCATTAATGGCAATCCCGCCGCCGCTCGAGGTGAGCGCAACCGCCCCCCCAGACGCCGTAAGCGAGGTCGCGGCGTTTACCGCGATGTTCGTTGCGGAAACAATCGATGCGGTGACGCCGGACAGCGTCAATTGATTGCCAATCGAAACGGCGCCACCAGCAGCGCTGAGCGCCACCGACCCTGTCGTCGCCGTGAGCGAGGTCACCCCGGCTATACTGAGGTTGGGTATCCCGCCCTGGGTATCGGCGGTTTGCACATCGGGATCACCGGCGGTCACAGCGATGCTGCCGCCACGCATCACGCCGCTCAGGACAACACTCCGCCCGGCCTCGATTGAGATAACGCCGCCTGCGGTCAGCGACGCGGTGATGGCAGCGTCGGTATCGGCGATCAGCGTGATGCCGCCCGACCCGCCGGCGGTCAGTGCACCGGTATCGGTCAACATGCCGCCGCTACCGGTCGCGGTGCTGCTGGCTGTGATCGAGATCGAGCCGCCATCGGTGATAATGCCGCCGCCCATCGTGACACTGGGCGCCGTGATCGCGAGATTGGTCCCACCCGATGCCGTGATCGTCGCCGTGTCGGTCACGCCGGTATCGGCGAGCAGTGTGACCGTGCCACTCCCGGAAATCGTCAATGCCCTGGTGAGAGCAAGCGAACCGCCATGATCGGCATAGGCAGTAATATTGCCCCCAACCGCCGCCAGATTGGCGCCCGTCCCGAAGGTGATGACCGGCGCCGTCAGACTGAGCAAACCCGGTCCCGCGTTCGTGACGAGAGCCGACACTGAGATGCTGCCGGCATCGATCGTGGAGCCCAGATTGCCGGAAAGGCTGAGCGATTTGCCGATCGAAATCAGCCCGCCCGATGCGCTGAGCGCAACCGAACCGGTGGACGCTGTCAGCGACGTCGCGGCGGCAAGGCTGATTGTCGGGCTGCCGGTCTGCGTGTCGGCGGTCTGCACCGCTGCGTCGCCAGCCAGGATGGAAACGCCGGTGCCGCTTATCGAGCCGGACAAGGTCACATTGCGCCCAGCCTCGATACTGAGATTACCGGCTGCCGACAAGGTGGTCGTCGCCTTGATATCGGTATCCGAGATCAGCACAAGATCGCCGGTGCCCGCTGTCGACAGAATGCCGGTATCGGTGAGGAAACCGCCTGTCGTGGACCCGGGCTGGCCGGCCGTGACCGTCAGCGAACCGTTGGTTGTCTTGATCCGCGCGGTCAATTCGATCGTCTGAGCTTCGATCGCGATGCTGGCATTGCCGGTCGCGGTTATGGCGCCTGAATCAGCCAGATCATTATCGGCCCTGAAAGACACGGTCCCGTTGCCGGCGATGGTCAGCGCGCTGGTAATGTTGAGCGAGCTGCCCTGATTGGCATAGGCCGTGATGTCGCCGACGATGGCCGAGAGGCTGGCGCCGGTGGCGAAATTGATCGATGGCGAACTCAATATCAGAGCGCCCGATCCGGCATTGGTCACCGTCGCACCGATCAGCAAGCTGCTGCCGGTAACGGTCGATTGCGAGTTGGCGTTGATGCTCAGTCCCTTGGCAATCGACACCGTGCCGCCGATCGCATTAAGCGATACCCCGCCGCTCGTCGCCTTCAGCGTCGTCGTCCCGGCCAGACCGAGCGTCGCGGCACCAGCTTGCGTATCCGCGTTTTGCACGGCGGTATCGCCCGCGAGGATGGCGACACCCGACCCCGTCATGGTGCCGGACAGGGTGACATTGCGCCCGGCGTCAATGAGCAGCTCTTGTGCTGCCGTCAGCGTGGCGGTCGCCTGGATGTCAGTATCCGAGATCAGCGTAATGCCGCCTGTGCCGCCCGCCGTAAGAGTGGCGGTATCGGTCAGAATGCCGCCGCCGGTACCGGTGGGCGATCCGGCCGTGATCACAATCGACGCATTGGCCGTCGCGATGCGCTGGGATACCTCGACCGTTTGTCCGGCGAGAGCGATCGTGGCTGTTCCGCTGCCGTTGATGATCCCGGCATCCGACAAATCACCATCGGCCATCAGCGTGACCGTGCCGGAGCCGGCAATCGCCAGGGTGTTGGTCAGGCTGAGCGACCCGCCATGATCGCCATAAGCGGTAATATTGCCGACCGAAGCCGTGAGGCCGGATCCGGTCGCGAAGCCCAACAGCGGCGCCGATAACAGAAGGTCGCCCGATCCGGCATTGGTCACGACCGCGCCGATTGTCAGGCTCTCATCGCCGTTGATAGTCGACGCTTGCGCCCCGTTGATGGTGAGCGCCTTTGTGATGGCCACGGCGCCGCCAATCGCATCCAACTGAATCGAGCCCGATGTTGCCTTAAGCGTCGTCGTCCCGGCAAAGCCGAGCGTCGGCGCACCGGCCTGTGTATCCGGGGTTTGCACCGACAGATCGCCGGCCAGAACGGTTAGCCCGGTGCCGGTCATAGAGCCAGACAGCGTTACATTCCGCCCGGCATCGATCAAAAGCGCGTTGGCCGAGGTGACGGTGCCGGTCATCGCAATATCGGTATCGGCGATAAGAGTGATGCCGCCTGAGCCAGCAGCCGTCAGACTATTGCTATCGGTCAGGACCCCGCCACTACCCGATGCCGGTTGGCTGGCCGTGATGGATATGGACCCGTTGGCGGTCGTAATGCGCTGCGTGACATTGATCGTCTGCGCCTCGAGCGCGAGGCTGGCATTGCCCGTCACGGTCAGGGTGGCGGCAGAGGTGAGCGTGTTGTCGGCGGTCAGCGTTATTGTACCATTGCCCGAAATCGTCGGCGCGGTGGTGATGCTGAGCGATCCGCCGTCATCGGCATAGGCTGTGATATTCCCCAGAGTCGTGGCGAATCCAGCGCCCGCCGCAAAGGTGACGGCAGGTGCCGATAACAGCAAATCTCCCGATCCGGTATTGCTGACCAGCGCGGTCAAGGCGAGGCTGCTGGCCGATATGCTCGACGCCAATGGGGATGAGACGGTCAGCGCTTTATTGATCGCGAACGCTCCGCCCACGACATCCAGCGAGACTGATCCGGTGGAGGCGGTCAACGTGGTAGCAGCACTCAGGACGAGGCTCGGCGCTCCGGTCAGCGTATCCAGCGTCTGTACCGTCGTATCGCCAGCGGTCGCCACGATGCTGGCGCCGCTGAGCGCCCCCTTCATCGTGATCGTCCGCCCGGCATCGAGCGTCAGGACGCCGGCTGCCTGAATCGCATTGGCGATCGCGATATCGCTGTCGGAGATCAGCGTGATGGCGCCAGAGCCCGTCGATGTCAGCGTGCTGTTCAGATTGATCTTGCCCCCGCCAGCCGCAGTCTGGGCGCTGGCGTTGAGCAGGATCGACCCGGCGAGGCTATTGATCGGCTGTGCAATCGTAATGGTCCGCGCATTCATCACAACCGACAGGCCACCACTGCCGGTGGCCCCGATTGTGGCGTTGGCCGTGATCGTGGAACCGGCATTCATCGTCAGGCTTTGCGTCGTGGCGCCGGTATAGGTAATGGCGTCGCTGGTATTGATCGTGATGTTCTTAGCGGCGTTGAAGGTGAGGTCATGCGCCGATGACCAGGTCAGCGCGGTATTTACTGTGATGTTCCCAGCACCGGTGGCGCTAGCACCGGGGCCAGCATTGGTATCGATCACGACGTCGCTATTGGCGAGTGCCGCCAGCAGGGTGGCGGCCTTCAGCGTCGAATTTGGCGTGCCGCTGCTTGTCGCCTCAAAAATATCGCCATTCTGGGTGACGTTGGCGCTATTGGCCGTGCTGATGGTGATGTTGACCGGGTCGAGAAGCCAGGTGCCGGTCGTGCCCCCTGCCCCCGCCGCCGTGGAGATCGTGACACCATCGACATCGAGGAAATGGCCGGATGTCTCGATCTCACCGCCATTGCCGCCGTTCTTGCCGGCATGGGCCAGCAACGTGCCATGCACTGCGGCCCCGGTGGTTCCCCAAACGGTGATCTGACCGCCATCACCTTTGGTCGTAGCACTGGCGTCGAGCACCGTCGTCTGATCGACGCTGGTGATATCCGCGTCAGCCAAGGAACCCTGCCCGTGCGGATCTCCGCCGACCCGGATAATGCCGCCAGCGTCGCCCCCCCGGGCAATCACCTGGGTATCGGTCAGATCGACATGCTGGGCCGTTAGAGCGATAGTGCCGCCGCGCGTCGTACCGCTCGCGTCGATGATCTGGCCCGAGGACGCCGTCAGCTCGGTTTGCCCGATCACGCCGATCGTCCCGCCGGGACCATCTGGATTTGCCACACTCGTCGTACCGGCTCCAAGCGCCACTGTATCGGCGTCGATCGCGATCGTGCCGCCCGGCGCCCTGAGCGTGCCGTTCTGTGCGACGCTGGTGCCGCCCAATGTAATGCTGCCATCGGCATTGGCGGTCGCGGAACCAGCCTGAACCAAGCCGGAAATGTTGACCGCTCCGCCTTTCAGCACCACTCGTTGGTTGGCGAAGATCGACCCGCGAACCGAAATGGCAGCCGCGTTGCGGGCGGCGGCAAAGCGGTCGCGCCCGCTCATGAAATCGGCATTGGCGATGTCGAGAGTGGAGGCAACGAGACCACCGACGTTGACCTGCGAGCCGGGCGCGAAAATGATACCTTCGCCGTTGATCAGATAAACGATGCCGTTGGCCGTAAGCTGGCCGAATATCTCAGACGCGCCATTGCCGGTGATGCGGTTGAGGATCGTTGAGCCGCTGGATGGTTGCAGAAAATCCACCCGGGCATTGGCGCCAACATTGAAACTCTGCCAATTGACCACGGCGCGGTTGGATATCTCGGTAACAGTCAGCGTGCTTGCGTTCGACTGGCCAATGGTTACCTGGCCGGCGATCACCTGCCCGCCCGAAGGCAGGGTGTTCGATGCCGGCTGTCCGAGTGCGCGCAAGGGTGACGCGCTGCAGCCGATTAGCAGCGCTGAACTCGCTATGCCGCCAAGAAGGATTCCCCGCCGGCGCGTTTTCATGAGGGCGCCATCGCGGGTGACGCGGGCGGCCCGCAAGCACCGGTTGCAAGGGTCGAGAGCTGTAATGCGACCAATGCCCCCTCTCCTTTTGCTAAGATTTTAGCGAAATGCCAAACAAATATAAGATTCGGCATTTATAGTAATCTTGTTGCCACTAACCGTTCCCGACTCACCGATACGAGTCAATGACAATACCCATCGACCTTTCATTTGCTGGATAGATTCACCAAGCATAGAACTAGGAGCTAAAATATTATGCGTAACCCTGAGAACCCTTGAATTCACGGCTATATAAAATTGTGTTTACAATAAACGACGTATAACAATCTTTATACGTTGAACGCCATTTCCAGGGTTGCACCACCACACAACGCGGCAACCGTCTTTTTCGTTGCCGCCGCCGTGTCAACCCGGACAACCCGTGTCCTGGAAGAAAAAACCGGGTTATGTCATTGTTGCGTCGCACAACCGGCGCATGCTGAAGCGTCAACTAACCAAGGAACTGGCACGATGAGCACGATCACGACGAAGGACGGCACCGAGATTTTCTACAAGGATTGGGGCGCCGGACAGCCGATCGTCTTCCATCACGGCTGGCCACTGAGCGCCGACGATTGGGACGCGCAGATGCTGTTCTTTCTCGACCACGGCTACCGGGTCATCGCTCACGACCGCCGCGGCCATGGCCGTTCCAGCCAGACCTGGACGGGCAATGAGATGGACACCTATGCGGCAGATGTCGCCGAACTCGCGGCCCATCTCGATCTGAAGAACGCCGTCCATATCGGCCATTCGACCGGCGGTGGCGAGGTCGCGCACTACGTCGCCCGCCACGGCAAGGAGCGTGTCGCCAAGGCCGTTCTGATCGGCGCCGTGCCGCCGATCATGCTGAAGAGCGACAAGAATCCGGGCGGCCTGCCGATGGAGGTGTTTGACAGCTTCCGCGCCGGCATGTCGAACCGCGCCCAGTTCTACCGCGATATTCCCGAGGGGCCCTTTTATGGCTTCAACCGGCCTGGTGCGAAGGTCTCGCAAGGCGTCATCGATAATTGGTGGCGCCAGGGCATGATGGGCGGCACCAAGGCCCATTACGATTGCATCAAGGCCTTTTCGGAGACCGATTTCACCGAGGATCTGAAAGCGATCGAGCAACCGACGCTGGTGATGCACGGCGATGACGACCAGATCGTGCCGATCGCGGATTCAGCCTTGCTAGCCGTCAAGCTGCTGAAGCACGGCACGCTCAAGGTCTATCCGGGCTTCCCACACGGCATGGCGACAACGCATGCCGATGTGATCAATGCGGACTTGCTCGCCTTCATCAAGGCCTGACAAGGGCGGTGCAGGCTTCGGTTCCGGCCGAAGCCTGCTAGGCCAGTTGAAACCGCTCGAAGCGACTGAGTTCTTCCTCGATTGCGGCCTTCAGCCCGGCGCGTTCCGGTGCGATCCAAGTCCATTTCTGAATCAGCAGCTTGCGCGCCTGGCGGTCGGTCTTGAGATCGATCGCGGCAACGATCTCGTCGCCCACCAGGATAGGCAGCGCGAAATATCCGTGCACCCGTTTAGCGGGCGGCACGTAAGCCTCGAACCGATGCTCGTAGCCAAAGAACAGGTTGAGGCGCTTACGCTGGATCACCAGCGGATCAAACGGCGACAGGATATGAACGAGCGAACCGGGCGAAGCGACCGCATCCAACGCCGACGGCGAAGCCCAATGCCGCAGTTTCTCATGCCCCTCGATTTGAACCGGCACCAGGCGCTTGCGCCGAACGGCCAGCTCGATCAAGGGGATGATCGCCGGTTTCATCGAGAGATTGCCGTAGCAGATCGAATCGAGACTAACAACACCTTGCGACCGGATTGCTCTGTCCAACGCATAGTGGGCGACCTCCCCCTCCGTCGCCGGTTTCGGTGGACGCCGCCAGCCGAAATGCCGGTTTGATAGATCATAGGATTTCACCATGCCCTCGCGGCTGGCCACGGTCAGGTCGCCGGCGAAAAAACCATGACGCAGCACACGCTGCGACGGCTTGCGGCTGGCCCATAAATGCTCCTTATCAACCAGCACATCGTCATCGATATCGCGCAGGGACAGAGCGCCCTCGCGACGAATGCGTTTTAGCAGTGCCGCGTAATCCTCTGCCGATACCGTTACCAGCCAACCGCGCGGGTCCTCACGAAACCGCTCCATCGCGGGAGCAAAAAAGCGGTAATCGGATGTCGGCACATAGGCCAGCGCATGCGTCCAGTATTCGAACACCGATTTGTCGACCGATTGCGCGTGGTGGAGATCGGCGCGGGCATAGGCCGGGATGCGGGTGTAGAGAATATGATGATGGCTGCGCTCGATCACATTGATCGTGTCGATCTGCACATAACCCAGATGCTGGACGGCGAGCTTGGTCGCCTCCGCGCCCTCGCCAAACGGCGCCAGTTCATCGAGGCGCTGCGCGCGAAGCCAGATCGCGCGCGCCGCAGCCCGCGTCAACGGGACGGGTTTCTTCGCCAAAAACGAGCCTCCGATTGCAATGACAACGGAAAGCCGCATGGCTTAGCATAATCACGGGATCACAGGACAGGATGAGGACCGTGACGAAGACCATTTTGATCACCGGTGGCAGCCGAGGCATCGGCCGCGCAACAGCTCTTCTGGCCGCATCAAAGGGCTGGTCGGTCGCCATTACCTACGTAGAGGATACGGCAGCTGCGGAGGAGACAGCAGCCTCCATCGAGGCCCTCGGTGGCAGGTCGGTTGCCTTACGAGGAAACGTCTCCGTCGAGGCCGATGTGATTGGCATGTTCGACGAGGCGGAACGACGCTTAGGCAAACTTGACGGAGTTGTCGTGAATGCCGGCATCGTCGCACCACCTTCGCCGCTCGCCGATATGGACGCCGATCGGTTGCGACGCATTTTCGACATCAATGTCTTCGGCGCCTATCTTTGCGCCCGGCAGGCAGCGCGCGTCCTGCCGCGTGATCGTGGCGGTAAAGGCGGTTCGATCGTGCTGATCTCATCCGCCGCCGTCAGGATCGGATCGCCGTTCGAATACGTCGACTATGCCGGCTCAAAAGCCGCGATGGATACGCTGGCGATCGGCTTGTCAAAGGAACTGGCCGGGCAAGGTGTGCGTGTCAACGCCGTCCGCCCCGGCCTGATCGAAACCGATATCCATGCCAGCGGCGGCCAGCCCGATCGCGCCGAACGGATCGGCAAAACCACGCCGATCGGTCGCGCAGGTCGCCCCGAGGAAGTTGCCGAGGCGATCATCTGGCTGCTCAGCGATGCTGCATCCTATACCACGGGAGCCGTTCTCGACGTCACCGGTGGCCGATAATTGCAGGAATATTCAGTTGAATATTCATATTTTATATGCGGTGATTGAGCATCCAAATCGATAGGGTAGATGCTCCCCAATGACAGGAATTGATCTCTGCCGCAGCGCCATCTTCTTGGCAAGTCTCTGTATTTTTGCCGCTGAGGCGCAAGCTCAGAACCCAAAGGCAAGCGAATGGCCGCTTAATGGCCGGACGCAAGATGCGCAGCGCTTTGTACCGCTCGATCAGATCACGCCCAAGAATATCGATCAGCTTGGCGTCGGCTGGTACGCCGATTTCGATGCGCGCTCGCTGCGCGGTGTCGAGGCGACTCCGATCGTCACCGGCGGCGTAATGTATGTCAGCGGCCCGTGGAGCGTCGTCATGGCGCTGGATGCGCGCACCGGCAAAAGACTATGGAGTTATGATCCTGAAATCGAGGGCGGCGTCGCGCGCAAGGGTTGCTGCGACGTGGTGAACCGAGGCGTCGCTTATGACGACGGCAAAGTCTTTGTCGGCGTCTTCGATGGCAGGCTGGTGGCGCTCGACGCCAAAACCGGCAAACCCGTCTGGAGCGTGCAGACCACCGATCCGGACAAGTCCTACACCATCACCGGTGCGCCCCGCGTGGTTAAGGGCAAGGTGATCATCGGCAATGGCGGGGCCGAATACGCGACGCGTGGCTATGTCAGCGCCTATGACGCCGCCACGGGCCATTTGGCGTGGCGCTTCTATATCGTGCCGGGCGATCCGGCCAAGGGGTTCGAGAACAAGGCCATGGCGATCGCCGCCAAAACCTGGTCCGGCGAATGGTGGAAGCTGGGCGGTGGCGGCAATGCCTGGGATTCGATGGCCTACGATCCCGAACTTGACCTGCTTTATATCGGCGCCGGCAATGGCGGCCCCTGGAACAGCGCGGTGCGCAGCCCCGGTGGCGGCGATAATCTGTTCCTGTCCTCGATCATCGCCCTCAAGCCGGAGACCGGCGCCTATGTCTGGCATTTCCAGGAAGTGCCGGGCGATCAATGGGATTACACTGCGACGGCGCCGATCATCCTGGCTGATCTCAAGATCGACGGAAAACTGCGCAAAGTCTTGATGCAGGCGCCGAAGGACGGGTTCTTCTACGTGCTGGACCGCAAGACCGGCCAATTCATCTCCGCCAACAACTTCGCTCCCGTCACCTGGACCAAGGGGCTCGATCCCAAAACCGGCCGACCGAATATTGTGCCCGAGGCGCGCTATAGCGAGAACGGCAAGCCGTTCTTAGGCCTGCCCTCGCCCGCCGGAGCGCATAGCTGGCAGGCGATGAGCTTCAACCCGAAGACCGGCCTCGCCTATTTCCCGGTTCAGGAATTGCCCTATGGCTATATCGGCCAGCAAAAGAGCGACTTCCAATACTCGGAACACGGCTGGAATACCGGACAGGACATGTCCAAGACATCGATGCCGGAAGACCCGAAAATCCGCACCGAAATCCGTGGCATGATCCATGGCGCGCTGATGGCGTGGGACCCGGTCGCACAGAAGCAGGCCTGGACCACGCCACTGACCCTGCCCTGGAATGGCGGCACGCTGGCAACGGCGTCAGGCCTCGTCTTCCAGGGCAACGGCATGGGCGATTTCGCCGCTTATGACGCGGCCGACGGCCATAAATTATGGTCGGCTAATCTTGGCTCCGGCATTGTCGCACCGCCGATCAGCTATAGCCTGGACGGCGTGCAATATGTCTCGATCGCGGTTGGCTGGGGCGGCATCCTGCCGCTCAATCTGGGCGAAATCCTGCAAGCAGCCCCGCCGGCGCGCGTCAACCGCGTCGTCACCTTCAAGCTCGGCGGCACGGTGCAACCGCCCTTGCCGGCGGATACGCCGAAAACCCTGGCGCCGCCGCAATCCACCGCATCGGCGGAAGTGATCGACCAGGGCCGCGTGATCTTCCACACCAATTGCTGGATGTGCCATGGCGACAGCGCAGTCAATCATGGCAGCGTGCCGAATTTGCGCTTCTCACCGGCGATCGCCGATGCCGCCAGTTTCAGCGCCTTCGTCCTGGGCGGCGCGGGGACCCAGCTCGGCATGCCCAATTTTTCCAAGGACCTCTCGGCCAGCGATGTCGAGGCAATCCGCGCCTATGTCATCCGGCGCGCAAACGATCTGAAGGCCGATCCGAG
>CAIZEE010000532.1 GCA_903931835.1 uncultured Elstera sp. | reverse complement strand
CGTGGCGCGGTTCCACATCGCCTCGTCATCCATCTCGGCAATCGAGATATTGAAGCTGTTGCGCAGCTTCTCCTTCACGCTTTGCACCACATGGCGGCGATCCTTCAGCGAGTAGGACGCCTCGATGGCGATATCGATTATGAGCTTGGCGACAGGCATAAACCCAGTCTTGATCGATTAGCTGCCCTGGGCAAGCCCCAGTGCCAAGCCCTGAGAGAGCATCGAAACATGGGCCGCCACGATCCGCCAGCCGGGCCCAAGTCTTGCCCAGCAATGGCTCTGCCGGCCGATCTTGCCGCTGCGGTAGAACTCGGTATTGGCGGTCGCGAAATCCCGGCCAAACGTTGTGATCACCGTATTGGCGAGTTCCCGTTCCAGGCCGGCGGCCGAACGCGCCTGGCGGAAGGCCTTGATTTGGTCATAGCCATACAGGTTTTCGCCGGCACCGTAGCGGATCGTCCTTGGATCGTCCCAGAACAGCTCGTCGAGCACAGCGACATCATTGCCCACCAGGGCCGCCTCATAGCGCTGAAACGCGGCCGTCACCTCTGCCACGATTTCCGGCAGGTTGATCTCCGGCTCAGGCATGGGCCAGCGCCTTACGGAAGTCGACCGCCGGCGCATTGGTAACACCGCCGGCCTCCAGCACTGCCGCGACGCGGACCAGGTTGGCTTCCTGATACGGTGCGGCAATGATCTGAACGCCAAGCGGCAAGGGACCGCAGCCGAGTACAGGAACATTCAGCGCCGGCAGGCCGATGAAGGAAATCGGCTGCGTGAACAGGCCAAGGCTGGCTCGCACCGGCAATTCATTGCCACCGACGACCATCGTTTTCTGCCCAATCTTCGGGGCGGCGCAGGGCGTGCTGGGAGCGAGGATGATATCGACCTTACGAAACAGCGCCTGAACCTCCGTCTGGTACCAGCGGCGAAAGCGCTGCGCCCGGTTAACCCAGGCGCTGGGGATCAACGCCCCGGCCAGCAACCGATCACGTGTCGCCGGATCGAAATCCTGCGGGCAGCGGCGCAGATCATCGAGATGCAGGGCAGCGCCCTCACTCGCCGTGATCAGAAACGCCGCGGCGCGGGCCCTGGCCGCTTCGGGCAAGGCGACGCGTTGAGTGGTGCCCAAGGCGGCGGCGACCCGTGCCACGGCTTCAAGGACTTCCGGTTGTGCGTTCTGTTCGAAATACTCGCCGGCAACGGCAATGCGCAGCCCGTCAATGCCATGGTCGATTGCGGGCAGGATCGGCGTTCGAGGACGGCTGCTGCTGATCGGGTCAGCAGAGTCATGTCCATGAATAATATCAAAGACTTGTGCGGCGTCAGCGACGCTGCGTGTGAATAAGCCGACATGGTCGAGGCTGGCGACGAAGGCAGCACACCCGGCGCGCGAAAGGCGACCGTAAGTCGGCTTGAAACCATAGACGCCGCAAAGTCCAGCCGGTACGCGAACCGACCCGTTCGTGTCTGAGCCAAGCGTCATCGGTATCAGACCGGCTGCGACCGCCGCAGCCGAGCCGCCGGACGATCCACCGGCGATGCGGCTTGGATCCCACGGATTGCGCGTCGCCCCGTAATGCGCATTTTCCGTAACGAATCCATAGGCGTACTCATCCATGTTAAGCGCGCCGACGAGCACCGCACCCGCCGCCTTGAGCAGGCGTATCGCCGTTGCGTCAGTGCGCGCGGGTGGGTGTTCCGCGTTGATCTTGGCTCCGGCGAGCGTCGGCAATCCGGCGATGTCGAACAGGTTTTTCACCGCGAAGGGAACACCCGCCAGCGGTCCCGGATTGCCGCCCGATTGGATGGCGCGATCGATCGCGGCGGCTTGGCTCAATGCCTTGTCGCCCAGGATCTCGGTAAAGCAATTCAGCGTCGGGTCGTCGGCGTGGATACGCTCCAGAGCCGCCGTCACCGCCTCGCTGGCGGACATGACACGGTTTTTGATTGCGGCAGCCGTCTCCGTCGCCGTCCAGCCGGCGCTCACGGTTGAAAGACCGGAGCGGGTTCCAGCGCTGGCTCGAGCGGAAAGGAGTTGACGAGTTCCGCCAGGGCGGCGATCCCTGCGAAAGCTGCGACAACCCCCTCCCGGTAACATTCTTGAATGGATAAATCGACAAGCGGAGCCGCAGCCTCGACAAAACGGGCTGGGTCGATCGGAAGGTTGCTCACCATGATCCCCTGGACTTGTTCAGTGCGGCCCAGCGCGTCGTATTCCGACGCGTACCGAACCGATTTGGCTCAGCCGCAACGCAAGCATTGTGCCACCATTGGTTGCCCCTTTTGATACACCGAATTGGGTTCTATCGTCCATCAGAACTGCCTAAACTTTCAGCAGGGCTTCAGAAAACAATCCGCAAGGCTGGCGTCTTTGACGGTGATCGCGCTAGGGTCGCTGGTTCTTGAGTTTCGAGAGGATGAATGATCGATGACGACAAGCGGTGCGGCTGTAGGCAGTCTCGATTTTGCGACGCTTAGAGAAGCCTATGCGACGGGGAATCTTAGCCCAAGCGCCGTGGTTCGCGAGGTTTACCGACGCATCCGCGCAGCCGGCGACGATCATGTCTGGATTCATCTGATCGATGAGGACGATGTGCTGCAACGCGCAGAGTTCCTCGAGTCGACCGGCATCAACGGTCTGATGCCGTTGTTCGGCCTGCCATTTGCCGTTAAGGACAATATCGACGTCGCCGGCTGCGCCACGACTGCGGCATGTCCGGCCTTTGCGTCGGACGGGGAGACGACGGCACCGGTGGTCGAGCGGCTGATCGCGGCCGGCGCATTGCTGATCGGCAAGGCCAATCTCGACCAATTCGCGACAGGCCTGGTTGGCACACGCTCGCCCCACGGCACGCCCCGCAATCCCTTCGACGCGGCCTATATACCGGGGGGGTCCAGCTCGGGTTCGGCGGTCGCGGTGTCGTCTGGTTTGGTCAGCTTTTCGCTTGGTACCGACACGGCCGGCTCCGGTCGCGTACCGGCAAGCCTCAACAACATTGTCGGCCTGAAGCCGACGCGCGGACTGTTCTCAACCCGTGGCGTGGTGCCGGCCTGCCGGTCAATCGACTGCGTTTCGGTCTTCGCTCTGACGGTTGAGGATTGCGTTGCGGTGCTCGATGTCGCTGCATCGTTCGACCAGGCGGATCCGTATTCTCGGCCCGAGCCTGCGGAGGCGCGGGCGCCCGGGGCTGATCCCGCCGCCGGCTTCCGTTTTGGCGTGCCGCAGAAGGAATTGCTGCGCTGGTTTGGCGATAGCGAGAGTGAGGCGCTGTTCCAGGCCGCTTGCGAGCGGTTGACGGCGCTCGGCGGCAAGCGGGTGGAAATCGATTTCTCCCCCTTCGCGACGGCGGCCGAGATGCTCTACAACAGCGCCATCGCCGCCGAACGCACTGCCGCCGTCGGCGATTTTATCGCGCAACACCCGAACGACGTGCTGCCGGTGACGCGCGAGATCATAACCGGCGGCGCGCGCTTCTCCGCGGTCGACGCGCATCGCGCCCAATACCGGTTGCAGGCGCTATCCCGCCAATCGCAGTCAGCCTGGCAGCGTTGCGACGTGCTGGTGGTGCCGACCAATGGGACGACCTACCGGCTCGAAGAGATCGCCGCCGATCCGATCGCGCTCAACAGCAATCTTGGCTACTACACGAACTTTACCAATCTGTTCGATCTAAGCGGCGTTGCCGTGCCGAGCGGTTTCAAACAAAACGGCCTGCCATTTGGCATTACCGTGCTGGCGCCTGCCTTCCGTGACCGTTACGCCGCCCGCGTTGCCGAGCTGTTCCAGCGCCGCAGCAAGCTGACGCTGGGGGCGACGCCCTATAAGCTACCGGTTCCGCCCGATCTCAGGCAGGCGAGCGAGGGAGCAGGCGATGCCTTGTTGCCGGTTGTTGTTGTCGGGCTCCATCTCGCCGGCGAGCCGCTGAATTATCAGCTGACCGACCGAGGCGGCACGTTATTGGCCAAGACCAGAACCGCGCCGAATTACCGGCTTTACGCGTTGCCGGGCAAACCGCAGCGTCCGGGGCTGGTGCATACCGGCGACGACACAGGTTTTCCAATCGAAGTGGAGATCTGGCAATTGCCGCCGGCGGAGTTCGGCCGCTTTGTCGCCGCAGTCAAGGCGCCGCTCGCGATCGGCGGCGTATCGCTGGAGGATGGCAGCGTGGTCAGCGGCTATATCTGCGAGAATTATGGCGTGGTCGGCGCTGCCGATATCTCCGGTTATGGCGGCTGGCGGGCCTATCGCAAGCATTTCGAGGCGGGTGAGGGCTGATGCCGCTCGACCCTGAAATCCAATTGATGCTGGAGACGACGGGCGGTAGCCTGCCCGATGTCCGCACGCAACCGCTCGACGCTGTCCGCCGCGTCTACGATATGTCGGCCGGGATTTCGACCATCGAGCTGGCTGACATAAGCGACATGACGATACCGGGACCCGGCGGTGACCTGCCGATCCGTGTCTACCGCCCAGCGGGAGAAGGGGTCAAGCCAGCTCTGGTCTATTTCCACGGTGGCGGCTGGGTGATTGGCAGTCTCGCCAGCCATGACGGCGCTTGTCGGCGGCTTGCTGAGGTGTCCGGCTGTGTCGTCGTCGCCGTCGATTACCGCCTGGCGCCAGAGCACCCATTTCCGGCAGCGTTCGACGATAGCTACGCGGCGACAAAATGGGTGGTGGCGGAGGCCGCTTCACTCAAAATCGACCCCGCACGTGTCGGCGTTGCCGGCGACAGCGCCGGCGCCAATCTGGCCGCCGCCGTGGCGCTCAAGGCGAGGGACGAGGGGGGACCGGCACTCGCCGTCCAGGTGCTGATCTATCCGGCAACCCGCTTTGATGCTGAAACGCCCTCGATGATCCGAAATGCTGAGGGCTATGGCTTGACCACCGCTGCGATGCGCTGGTTCTCTGCGCAATACATTCCGGACCCGGCAATGCGTCAGTCGCCTCTGGCTTCCGTCATGAATGCTAAGAGCGTCGCAGGATTGCCCCAGGCGTTCGTCGTGACGGCGGAATTCGATCCGCTCTGCGACGAAGGAGAGGACTATGCCAAGCGCTTGCATGATGCGGGTGTACCGGTAAGGGCAATTCGTTATGACGGCACGATTCACGGATTTCTGCGCTTCAATACAGAGTTCCGGCAGACCAAGGCGTTGTGGAACGATCTCGGCGTGTTTTTGCGGGAATGGGCTGGCGCGTAGCGCCTATTAATGCGCCTGCCGTGCCGCGCGTTGCCGGAAGATCAGGAGACAGGCGATGATGAAGACGATCAGCGCGCCAGACGCGGTATAGCGGCTCAATTCCAGCCCGCCATTCTCAACCGGCTTGTCGAGGAAATCGCCGACCACGGCGCCGAGCGGACGGGTCAGGATAAAAGCTGCCCAAAACAGCGCCGTCCGCGAGAGCGACGTCAGGTAATAGAGTGCGGCGATGACGGCCAATAGCCCGCCGAAAATCAGCGCCGCCCCCTCATAACCGAGATCGCCAGTATCAGCGGTCCAGTCACCGAGCGCGGTGCCGAGCGTCTGGGAGAACAGGATCGTGAGCCAATAGAACATTTCAGCCTTGGGCGTGCTGACCGACGCAACAGACACGGAACCCAGCGTACGGTGCCACAGGAACAGGCAGGCCATAAGCAACCCGAAGAGCAGAGAGGAGCCGCCGGTATAGCCGATGCCGAGCGAACGATCGGCGAAATCCGCTAACGTCGTGCCGACCATTGTCGTGGCGATGATCGTCGGCCAATAGATGAACGGGTGAAACGCCTTCGCCCTGATCTGAAACGACACGGCAACCAGAAAGATGGCGGCAAAAATCGCGGTGCCGACGAGATATCCCAAATCCATCGACATCGATACGGCGTCGCCACCCGTCTCGCCCAATGTCGTCGACGCGATTTTGATGATCCAGAAGAGCAGGGTGACTTCGGGAACCTTGGCGAGGGGCGGGCTGGAATTATCAGTTACGTCGTCGCGCATAGTCGCCAGCATCCCCTAAAAGTCTTAAAAAACAATCAGTTGAGACTTTCTGTCCTAGCCCAGCGACCCTGCCAATTTCCAACTGCCGTCACGCTGCAGGCAGGCCCAGGCGGAGGTTTTGGACGCCGCCCCGTCGATCACAAGCAATTGATCATACTGGCGGCAAACCGGTCCCTTGAGTGGCGTTTCGGTCGTGGCTGTGAAGGAGCCGTAATTCGCCGTTGTCTCGTTAGTCCAGTAAATCGGTTCATGGGCTGGTGTCGCGCGGCCGAGAGCCGCCTGACGAGCGACCCAGGCCTTCTGGCAGTCACCTTCGTTGAGGCGGGCTGCATGACCGTTCCCCGGAAACTGGCTGGGCAGACGGCCCCAGCCCAGGACGGTACAGGCCTCGCTTGGTTGGCTCGCGCTGGGCTCAGGCAACAGGGCAGGTGGAGCAGGCGGCGTAGATGGGTGGTGGGGATGGGATTGGGCTCCCGCACAGCCGCTTAAAGCAAGCATGCAGATGACGGCGGCGACTGTGAGCGGTCTCGGATCAAGGCGGCTCACGGGAATGCTCCAAACTTAAGTGAGGTCAGCTCGAGGGATCTATCGAGGGATACGTTCGATAGAGGCTGATCTGTGCCCGAGATAATGCCGGTTTTAATGCATCGAGCAGCTCGTCGATTTCTTCATTGCGCGCGCAGGCATCCATCAGCGTACGGGCAAGCGTCGATAATTCGACGAGGCCGATATTGCCGGCAAGGCCGATCAACTCATGCGCCTGGTGTCCGACATGGTCGCAATCATCATGTTTTGTCGACAGCTCGTCGATCCGCTTGGCGAGTTCCGCCATGACATCAGCGACATAGGCGAGTGTCTTATCCTCGCCCAGCGCTTCCACGAGCTGCTCCAATTGAGCATCATCCAGCACCTTTACGCTGTCGATTGGAGAGGCAATTTCCGCCGGCGTCGGTTGCTGCGGCTCGGCGGTAGATCTGCCGATCCAGAAGGCGAGCTTCTGCAAAAGATCCGGCCAGTCGAACGGCTTATTGGCGTGGTCGTCGATTCCCGCCTCGCGCGCCGCAGCCATGCGCGGGCTGTCGTCATGCGCACTCAGCGCGATGATCGGTATGTGCGACTGCCCCTGTTCAGACGCCCGGATCGCCAGCGTTGCAGCGATGCCGTCCATGATCGGCATTTCGATATCGAGTAGCAGAATGTCATAGCTGCGCGACCGGATCGCGTCGACCGCCTCCGCGCCATTACCAACAACATCGACCCGGTAGCCGGCGCGGCGCAGCATGGTCGCCACCAGCTCCTGGTTGCTCGGCTGATCGTCGGCCAAAAGGACGTAACTATCCGCTTTTGGTGGCAGCACGGGGCTGCCTTCGCGTGGCGGCAGGGACGGCATCCAATAGACGTTCGACCGTGCTCTCGCGTCTAGCGTGAATTCGCTGCCGGGGGGGATCGGCACCAGCGGTACAATGAACCAGAAATTGCTGCCGACACCCTCAACGCTGGACACGCCAATCTCGCCACCCATCAGCTCGACCAAGCGCTTGGTGATGGCAAGGCCGAGGCCGGTACCGCCAGTGGCGCGCTCGCTGCCCGCCACCTGGCTGAATTTTGTAAAGAGCCGCCGCTGCAGATCGCGCGGCACGCCGATGCCGGTATCGCTCGTGCTAAAGCGCAGCCAGGGTGCCGGATCGCCGTCTCGCGCGCTGATAATCGTGACGCCCTCATCATCCACGCGCGCCTCTCCCGTCGGCGCCAGGTCGACATTCAGTCGAACGCTGCCGGAATCAGTATATTTCACGGCATTGCTCAGCAGGTTGAGGATGATCTGCCTCAGTCGACCTGGGTCGCCCATGATCTGCCGCGGCACCGCGTCGTCGATCTGACTGGTGAGTTCCAGCCCTTTCTGCGCAGCACTCGGCGCCAAGAGGGAGACGCAACGTTCGACGACAGTGCCGAGATCGAGCGGGACGATGTCGAGCGTCAGCATCTCCGCCTCGATCTTCGAAAAATCAAGGACGTCGTTGATGATCTCAAGCAAGGCCTGCGCGGCGTCGCGCTGATACGTCATATAGCGCCGCTGCTCAGCGGTCAGGCGCTTTTGCAGCACCAATTCGGCGAAGCCAATGATACCAGTCAGGGGCGTTCTAATCTCGTGGCTCATCGTCGCCAGAAAATCAGCCTTCGCCCGGCTGGCGCGGACCGCATCGTCCTTGGCCTCAATCAATTCCTGAGTTTGTGTCTGAAGATTAATCGCCATCCGGTTGATTTCATAGGCCAGCGATGAAATCTCTCCCAATGTATGCGGGACATTCGCGCGGGCCTGCAGATTGCCGCCGCCGATTGCGCGCATGGTGCGCGCCAGGCTGCGCACCCAGCGTCTGACCAAGGTTTCGGTGCTGATCCAGGCCAGCGTTCCGGACAGAAGTGCTGCAAAGAAGGTGAAGGTGAGGTTGCGCAACAGCGTCGTGTCGGCCTTCGCGACAACATCGTGTTTGTCGAGGCCGACCACGAGATGAAGCTTGCTATTGGGCAATCTGGTGAAGCCGATGAGGCAGGGCGTGCCCTCCAGATTGATGACGTCGCCGACACCATCGTTCTGCGCCAGTACCGCCGCGCCGATCTCTTTATCCCCGACCATCATGCCGGGTTTTGTGTCGCCTTCCGGATAATGCGCGACGACCCGGCCTTGCGAGTCGATCAGCAGGAAAGCGGCATTCGCGTTTCGTGCGATGCGTTCAAGCGGCTGCGACAGATAGGACAGATCGGCCGAGACGCCAATAATCGCGCGGGGTGAGCCTAGCGGGTCATAGAGGGGGAGGGTCGCCATCAGGGAATAATGCGGTCCATTATCGCGGACCAGCACGTCGCCTACGCTAAAATGGTGGCTGCGCAGCGAATCCTGGATGTAGTCCTTGGTTTCCGACGTCCCGAGATCGCCTTGAATCACCTCTTGGCAGGTTACGCGCCCGCCCGGCTGGGCGATCCAGATGGTCTGCGCCCACGGATAGCGGGCCGCAAGATTGCTCAAGAACAGCGAGCAATCGTCTTCCGGTTTTTCTTCTTCGACGATCGGCAGCGATCCGACAATGGAGGTCAATTCCTCCATCTGATGTGTCTGTTCAAGCAGCGAGATGGAGGAGATTCGGGCGAGATCGAGTGCTCCGCGCTGGGCGGTCTGGATGTAATCCGCGCGATTCTCAAAGTCGTTGATAACAAGATTCGTCGCGAGCGGCACGATCGAGATCAAAACAATGAAGATGATCCGCCAACCGAGACCGTCCAGGCGACCGGTCAGACCTGAGAAAAGGTCGCTAGACACGAAAGATCAATTTCTTGCTTATTTTTGTGACCTAAAGCATGCGTGGCAGGGATTAATATTTGCTGAAACTATTGATTTTCTGCGGGTTTCTTTAAGCCCCAGAGGTCACATCTGCTGGATGGCGGATAACAACCAATGGCCGCCGCCGCTATTGCGAACGAAGGTCCACATCTCGACGGCTTCGACCGGATTGACGACCGAACCGGAGACAATCGCCTGGGGATCGCCATCGCGATGGTCGAGCCTGGTCATATAATCGAGGGCTGAAAACCGGATACGCGTCGACGCGTAGTCCATGCCGTATTCATGCCAGGCTTGCGACAGGCTGCCATCGAGCAGTTTAACCTGTTCCACGCGATTGGCGACGCCCTGGCTCGTATTGGCGGACAGTAACTCGCTGAAATATCCGAGCATCTCAGGCGTCACCAACTGGCGCAAACGTGAGAGATCGGCGTGGCTCCAAGCGTCTTGGATATTGACGAGCAGGGTGCTGAATTCCTGAAAATCCGCGTCGGTGATCACGATCGGCGCACCAATGGCGGGTGCAGGTGTGCGGGCAGCACCCGGCACGCCGTACAGGCCGCCACCAACTGAGCCGACCATTCCGGGAGCGCCGCTATTCATGCCGACCGAACCGCGAAACGCCTTGAACAACCAATTCAGTAAGAAGCCGATCAGGACGATCTGCAGCAGCATGCCAAAAAAGCCTGCGCCACCCATACCGCCGCCATAGAAACCGTGACCAAACAGCATCCCCGCCAGTCCGGCGCCGACAAAGCCGCCGAGCAGCCCGCTGACGAACGGACGCTGAGTGTAGCCGCCACCGCCATAGATGCCGGGTGAGCCGGATTGCGATTGCGGCATCGGCGTGATGCTCCGTTGCAGCGGAGCAGCGCCATTATTCTGATAGGTCTGCGAGCCACGGCTGCCCATGCTGCTGCTACTGCCGGCGCGCGCGTCGGCAAGGTTTGGAGCGCTCAGGAAGACGAGGCAGGTAAGCAGCGCAAGCAAGTGAAGAACGGGTTTCATGATGGCTCTCTCAAGTGGTCCGCGCCGGACTGCCCAGACCCTTACATGATGTGGGTGTGTGTTCCAGCTTATGCAATTGTATCGAGACTCTGTCGAGACGGTAAAATCTTGATGCGGCCACCGGCGGCATAAGAGTTGCTACCATTCGGCTAGGGCTGGCCGTTGGAGGTTGGTCGGAGGGGGGATGATGACCGAGATGACAGGCACCGGATGGCCGATAGAGAAACTGCCGGGACGCTGGATTCAATTACTGCTGGGCTTGGTAGCCATGATGGCGATTTCGAGCCCGCAATATGTCTGGACGCTATTCCGCAAGCCCTTGCAGGGCGCCTTGACGACCGATCTCGCGACGATCCAGGTGACATTTTCGGTCCTGGTCGTGCTCCAGACGCTGTTTTCACCGGTTCAAGGTTATCTCACGGAGAAATTTGGGCCGCGTTTGCTTGTCAGCTTCGGCGCCATACTAACGGGGGCTGGATGGGTGCTGTCGTCTCAGGTCGATAGCGTCCCACTGCTATACCTGACCTATGGTGGGATGGGTGGACTCGGTACCGGCATTATCTATGTCGGCGTCGTCGGCTTGATGGTGAAATGGTTTCCAAAGCATCGTGGCTTTGCGACGGGCGTGGTCGCCGCAGGCTATGGCTTCGGCGCCATCGCGACCAGCATTCCAATTGCGGATATGATCGACAAAAGCGGCTATCAGCAAACTCTGATCGTTTACGGAATCGGTATTGGGTTGATCGGGTTGCTGGCAGCCCAAGGGTTGCGTGAACCGCCGAAGCCGGTACTAGCGGCCGGTGATGGCATCCTCTCCTCAGGCTCCGGCTATGGTTGGCGGGAGATGCTGAAGACGCCGATTTTCTGGTTGATGTTCGGGATGATGACCATGATGTCGACCGGCGGTCTCATGGTGATTTCGCAATTCAGCGCCTTTGCCGATGATTTTGGCGTATCCAAGACCCTGGTTTTCGGCACCGCAGCCCTGCCGTTGGCCCTGACCATCGATCGGTTTACCAATGGTCTGACCCGGCCGTTCTTTGGCTGGGTATCGGATAATATCGGGCGCGAGAACACGATGGGGCTCGCCTTCATCCTAGAGGCCTGCGCGATCGCGGCGCTGGCGTATTTCAGTGATAATGCGGTTGCCCTGGTGCTGTTGTCAGGGTTGGTGTTTTTCGGCTGGGGCGAGATCTTCTCGCTATTCCCGTCAACGCTCACCGACACGTTCGGCACCGCGCATGCGACGACGAATTACGGCTTTCTCTATATCGCGCAGGGTGTCGGATCGGTTCTCGGCGGGCCGGTTGCCGCCATGATTCACGAATCTTTCCATAGCTGGACACCAGTCTTCGCACTCATTATCGGCATGGATATGGTGACCGGGTTATTGGCGTTATTCGCGCTCAAGCCCATGCGGACCCGCTGGGCCAAGAGCCACTAATCGAACTTTAAGAAAGGAGCCGTCGATGAAGCGCAGCGACTTGACCGAGAAGATCCTGGATATTAAGCGGGAGAAGGGGTGGAGCTGGAAATACATCACCGAGGAAATCGGTGGCATGTCGCCGGTTTTGATCGTCGGCGCGTTGCTCGGACAGATGAAACTCGTCAAGCCCTTGGCGGCCAAGGCGGCGACGCTGTTTGGCCTCAGCGAAACAGAGCAACGCATGTTGAACGAAGTGCCGATGCGCGGGGCGCCGATGCCGCCGACGGACCCGCTGATCTACCGTTTCTTCGAGATGGTCATGATCAATGGCCCAGCCTGGAAAGCCTTGATTGAGGAGGAATTCGGCGACGGCATCATGTCGGCAATCGATTTCGACATCGATATCGAGCGCCAGGCCAATCCCAAAGGCGACCGGGTGAAGATGACCTTCACCGGCAAATTCCTGCCTTACAAATATTACGGCGCCGAACAGGGGCTGCCGGAATATGGGTTCAAGGAGGAGTAGGGCGCTCAGGAGGGCATGCAGCGACCTGCGATAACCCGGCTTATGCACAAATGTTACCGTCGCATTAACCATTTCGGGTGCTATCATTCGCTACCGGCATGGGACCGGGCCTTGAAGAGGATTACGCCGATGCTGCGTCGCGTACTGGTCGTCCTGGTTCTGTTGGCAAGTCCCTGTTTTGCCGGCGAACAAACCATTACCGACCATGCCGAAATCCTCGATGGCCAAACCATCCGCTTACGGCAGGTCGTGATCAAATTGTGGGGTATCGCGGCTCCGGTCGCCGATGAACCGGGCGCGTCGATGGCGGCGATCGCGCTCTATCGCCTGTATGACCGCAACATTGTGACGTGTCACATGCCGTCAAATTGGGGGGCGGGGGCCGCGATCGGCAAATGCGAGGCGGCTGGATTCGATCTGGGGGCCGTGCTGGTGTCGAGCGGGTTCGCGCTCGATTGTCCGGCTGTTTCGGGCGGTCATTACCACGTGCATGAACAAAAGGCCCGCGCGCGGGGAACGATCTTTCTGACCGGATATGAATTGCCGACGCGGTGCCATAGCAAGACTAAATGAGCGAACTGTTCAAAGTATATCATTGAAAAGTCTAAACCAAATCTGGATAATGCGCCGTCTGCCACGGGGGCCGGGCGCCTAATAAGGCTAACCGCCAAACAATGGATTAATCATGCCAGTAACGCCGTTCCAGGCCTTCCGGTTGTCTCATGAAGAATATGAGGTACTGCGGCTCGTCGAAAATAAGATCGACTCGTTCATTGGGGATAACTACTACCCGGGCCTGACCGTGACGGTTAATCTGCCGTCGAAGACAGTGACCGACCGAATTCTGCACAGCGTTATGCAGCGTTATCAGGAGGCTGGTTGGACGGTCGAGCGGAAATCCACCCCCGGTGCTGAGATGATCGTCCTCGACTTCATCCCCAATCGCGCCGACCTCGTCTAATTCCTTTGCGGCAGGGGCCGATAGCCGGCCAATGCCATGCAGCGATTGAAGCTGTCGCGGCGGATTTCTTTTTCCTCGTCGGCGAGGGCCTGCCGGTCGATATTCCGCATCGTACCATCGCTCGGTACTGACAGGTTTTCGATCCCCGGCGCTGAGAGATCGTTGATCTGGTCGTCCAGAACTTCACGCGAATCGGCTCTAGCCTGCTTGGTGCAGGCGGTAACAGCGGCGTGCATATCGGCATCGCTGGCGCCGGCTTTCTGCCACTGAACAGACCCGTCAGCACAGGCGGATACGACCAGGGCGCCTAACATTATCGTCCAACGCTTGAGCATTATTTCGGCGTCCCCACTATTTCGGCGTTCTGTGTACCGCGAGTGGCGCGAAGGCCTGGCACACCGGCATCATCTCGATTGCGTTGATGTTGACGTGCGGCGGCAGGGTTGCGACCCAATGCACGGCCTCTGCTATATCGTCGGCCAAGAGCGGTTCGGTTCCTTCATAAACGCTCGCGGCCTTCTGATCGTCGCCCTTGAACCGAATGGTCGAGAACTCCGTCCCGCCGCAGAGACCGGGTTCGATATTGCTGACACGCACCTTGGTGCCAAGCAGATCGGCCCGCAGATTCAAGCTGAACTGCTTTACGAAGGCCTTTGTCGCGCCGTACACATTCCCGCCGGGGTAGGGATAGCGCCCGGCGATTGATCCCAGATTGATGACATGTCCGCGGCCGCGCTCAACCATGCCGGGCAGAACGGCGCGGGTGCAATAAACCAACCCGTTGATATTGGTGTCAATCATGGTCTGCCAATCGGCCATGTCCGCGCTTTGCGCCGGGTTCAGTCCCAGCGCCAACCCGGCATTATTGACCAATACGTCGATTGCGCGGAACGGTTCGGGCAGGTTTACCAGCGCCTTCTCAACGGCATCGCGATCAGCGACGTCGAACGCAACGGGCAGGGTGCGGTCGCCCAATTCCGTCGCTATCGTCTTCAACCTGTCGAGCCGCCGTGCGGCCATAATGACCTTGGCGCCATCGGCGGCAAATCGCCGGGCAATCGCTTCGCCAAATCCAGCACTCGCGCCAGTTACCAGAACGGTCAGACTCACTTGCCCATCTCCTCTTGCTTGACCTGCTGCCAGAGCGTCTCCAGCTCCGCTAAATCGACTTGATCCGGTGTCTTACCGGTGCTGCTCAAAAGCGCCTCAATGCCACGGAAACGGCGCTCAACCTTACGATTGGTGCCAGCCAGCGCTGCCTCCGGATCGACCTTCAGATGACGCGCCAGGTTTACGCACGCGAACAACAGGTCGCCGATTTCGTCTTCAAGGCGTGCTACATCGGGTGAGGACGCTGCCATCTCGGTGCGAACCTCGTCTAGCTCCTCGATGATCTTGGCGATCACCGGTTCGGAGCGCGGCCAGTCAAAGCCGACCGTGGCAAGACGCTTCTGCAGTTTGACGGCGCGCAAGGGTGCGGGCAGGGAGGTTGCGATCCCGTCCAGCACGCTCGGGCGCCGATCCTCGTTTGCCGCTTTTGCTGCGCGTTCCTCGGTCTTGATCCGTTCCCAGGCGACTGTCTGGCTGTCGGCATCGGTGATCGATTGATCGCCGAACAAATGCGGGTGCCGGCGGATCATCTTATCGGTGATCGTGTCAGCCACGGCGGCAAAGTCGAAGGCGCCGATTTCCTCCGCCATGCGGGCGTGGAAGACGACCTGTAGCAGCAGATCGCCGAGTTCGTCTTGCAGGGCAGGCATATCATCCTGATGCGCTGCCTCGGCGACCTCGTAAGCCTCCTCGATCGTGTAGCGCGAGATCGTCTTGAAATCCTGCTCGCGGTCCCAGGGGCAGCCGGTCTCCGGGTGACGAAGCTGCGCCATGATGTCGATCAGCCGCTCCAATGCCGCAGCATTGGCCGATGGTGATGCAGTCTGGGCGCGGGGCAGCGGGTCGTCCATTGGTGGCGGCATGAGCGGCGGATCCAAGCGGTGAGGCGAGTTCAGACTATAAGACCATTTCGATCAGGAAAGGGCCAGATTTGCCGACGGAGGATGCCAGCAAGGCGTTCAATTCCTCCAATGTTTCGGCGCGCGCCGCCTCCACGCCCATGCCGTTCGCGATTTTCGGCCAGTCGAGGTCGGGATTGGATAGATCGAGCATGCTGAAGGCGGTCGGGCCGGGATTGGCGCCGACACCGGCCAATTCGCCGCGCAGAATGGCGTATTGCCGGTTGGATAGGATGATCGTGGTGATATTCAGCCGCTCGCGCGCCTGGGTCCACAGGCCCGCCACGGTATACATGGCCGAACCATCGCCCTGCAGCGTGATCACGCGTCGGTCAGGGGCGGCAATGGCAGCACCAACCGACATCGGGATGCCGTCACCGATGCCGCCGCCGGTCAACTGCATCCAGTCATGCGGGGGAGCTGCGTAGGTTTCGGGAAAGAAGCCGCGGCCAAAGGAAATCGCTTCATCGATGATGATGGCGTTGTCGGGCATGAGAGCTGCCAGGCTTTGGGCAAACCGCTCCGGCGTTGTAGCACCCGTGGCCGGCAGAGGTCGCGGGCCAGGGTCCGGGGCCGAAATCTTTGGCGCGCCGAGGGTTGTGGCCAGGGCGGCAAGAGAGGCGGGGCCATCCTCATCCGTTCGGGCAAGGACGTGGACGTTACAATCCTCGGGATAAAGACGACCTGGTTTGCCGGGATAGGCGAAGAACGAAACTGGCTCCGGCGAGCCCACCAGAATCAGGTTCTTCACGCCGGCGAAGGCCTCGAGTGCAGTGTCGATCGGATAGGGAATGCGCAGGATCGGGGGGCGGCCACGACCGCGCGCGAGTCTAGCTGGCGCTCGCGGCGCAAAGATACCGGCATCGCAATGCCGCGCAATCCGATAGGCGTCCAGCAGTGCTGCTTCGCCGAGCGCCGTATTGCCGAGGATCAGCAAGGTTTTGTCGCCACTGCGCAGAATGCGGGCGGCAGTATCCAGTACATGGCTGGAGCAGGGTGCCGGTTTCGCTGGTTCCGTCGCCTTGCTCGCAACGCCACCGTCATTCCACGCCGTGTCAGCGGGTAGAATCAGCGTCGATATCTGGCCCGGATAGGTTCGCGTCGCCTCAATCGCCGCAGCGGCGTCCACGCCAACGCGTGAAGCCATCGTGGCACGGCGCACAAAGGCCGAGATTGGCCTAGCCCAGCCCTCTACATCGGCGGTCAGCGGGGCATCAAGGGGGCGGTGATGCGTTGCCTGATCGCCCACAATATTGACGATGCCCGAATTGGCACGCATGGCGTTGTGCAGATTGGCCAGACCATTTGCCAAGCCCGGTCCGCAATGCAGCAGCGTCGCGGCCGGTCTTCCGGACGCCCGCCAATACGCGTCGGCAGCACCGGTCACAACACCTTCGCTCAGACACAGCACGCAGTGCATGCCCGGGATACGATCAAGCGCGGCAACGAAATGCATTTCGCTGGTGCCGGGATTGGCGAAGACCGTGTCGATACCCGATGCTAGCAGGGTGTGGACCAGACTTTCTGCGCCGTTCATCGATCTGCTCCTGGCGGTTTCACGCATTAGGCATTGGTAGGGACGTTGGTTATAACGACATCAAATTGTCGCATAATGTATATTATGACAGGAAAATGTGAGGTTTTCCGGGTTAACCATATAGGTTGGCGTGTTTATCGGTCGTAACGATCAAATCTGGCTCTCTGCCTCAACGATCAGCCCGTCATAGGCCGGGATAACGCCCTCAGGCAGACGCTCCGCCAAGGAATGATAATCGAGCGATGAATCCATATGCGTTAAAACCGTGAGCCTGGGCTTCACGCGATCGCGCCACGCCAACACCTGATCCAGATGCGCGTGCGTGCGATGTAGACTCATCTGGAAACAATCGACGATCCAGACATCGATGCCGGCCAAAAGATCAAGCGCCTCGTCGGTCAACCGCATGACATCCGTTGAGTAAGCCAACGGGCCGAATCGAAAGCCGAGTGTGTGGCTGAACCCATGATCCTGGTCGAATGGCGTTATGGCGATCGCGCCAATTGTGAACGGACCATTGATTTCCCTAGGGTTCAGACCCGGTTTGTAGAAACCCCGCCCCTCGACCATAGGTTCGAAGACATAACCGAAACTGCGCTGGATATGCGCCAGCGTCGCGGCATTGCCCCAGCCATCAATGGTGCAGCCGGCCAGGCGGTTCAAAGCGCGCACATCATCGATGCCGTTGATATGATCGGCATGAGCATGCGTCCAAACGATCGCGTCGATCGACCGGATATCGGCGCTGAGCAATTGCGCGCGCATATCAGGCGATGTATCGACCAGAACGCTGGTATCGTGATGCTGAACGACGATGGAGGCGCGGCTACGCCGATTACGCGGTTCGTTTGGATCGCAGGCACCCCAGACGCCACCGATCAACGGTACGCCGCCAGACGGGCCACAGCCCAGGATCGTTGCCTTCACGCAATACTCTCGGATACTATGTTTACCTTATTGAAAAGACGAAAGAAATTGTCTGTCGTCCGTCTTCCCAATTCGTCGTGCTCCATGTCCATCAGGTCAGCCACAACCGCAGCCGTATGAACGACAAATGACGGCTCGTTGCGCTTGCCGCGATACGGCGTCGGCGCCAGATACGGCGCATCCGTCTCGACCAGCAACCGGTCGATCGGCACGGTTTTGATCGCTTCACGCAGCTCATCGGCCTTCTTGAAGGTCGCAATGCCGCTGATCGAGATGTAGAGGCCAAGATCGACCGCCGCCCGCGCCAATTCGGCACTGCTGCTGAAGCAATGGATCAAGCCCGGGAAGGGCCCCCTGCTCCACTCATCGCGCAGGATCGCTATCGTGTCTGCCTCGGCGTCACGGGTGTGCACGACCAATGGCAGGCCTGTTTCTCGCGCGGCCGCGATATGCTGGCGAAAGCTCATCTGCTGAGCATCGCGGCCGCTATGTTCGTAATAATAATCGAGGCCAGTTTCGCCGATCGCGACAACTTTTGGATGCTGCGCCAGCTCGATCAGCCTTGCTGCGGCCGTTTGTTCATGCGTATCGGCCTCATTGGGATGGACGCCGACCGAGGCATAGACCATGGGAAAACGCTCAGCGATCGCCAGAACACCCGGAAATCGGTCAAGGCGCGTCGAGATCGTCACCATCCTGACCACGCCATTCGCCGTGGCGCGCTCGACGACCTGATCAAGTTCAGCGGCGAATTCCGGGAAATCCAGATGGCAATGGCTATCGACCAGCATCACGCGGCCCCTTCAGCGACAAAGCGCGGGAACACGCCAACCGGCGGCGGCAAGGCCGTGCCGGCTGGCAATGCCCGTTGGAGAGACGCATCAGAGAAATTACGTCGATCTGCCGGTACGGCAAGCTGATCAAGCAATTTTTCCGCAGAATCGGGCATGAAGGGCTGCACCATCAGGCCAATTTGCCGGATCGTGTCGGCCAGCACGTAAAGCACAGTCGCCATGCGGCCGATATCGG
>CAIZEE010000531.1 GCA_903931835.1 uncultured Elstera sp. | reverse complement strand
CGATCCGCAAGGGGAGCGTCTGCGTGTCTGATCTCGTCGCCATAGCCGCCCTTGACGGCATCGCCGTTGCTAAGCCGCGCGCTAACGCGGGCGTCTGGGTGCGGGATGTTTCCGGCTTACCATTGGTCAGCATGATTGCGCGACGTGGCTGCACCCAGGATTTGGCCGCTGAACTGCATGCGGGGTTTGATGTCGCGCTTCCAACCACGCCGATTGTTGCTGAAAGCCCGACTATCTCCGTGATCTGGAGCGGTATCGACCGCTGGCTGGTGAGGGGCAAGACCGATCGGGATCTCGAAGGCGAGCTTCGGAGCAAACTCGGCAAATTTGCGTCGCTTAGCGATCAGAGCGATGGCAGGACGATTCTGCGAATCGGCGGCCCCGCCGTGCGGCAAGTCCTGGCGAAGGGAATACCGATCGATCTTCATCCGCGTGTCTTCAAAACGGGCGATACTGCCGTGACGTTATGTGGTCATATCGGCGTCCAGCTTTGGCAGGTGGATGATAGTCCGGCGTATGATCTGGCGGTTTTCCGCAGCTTGTCGGAAAGCCTATGGCATTGGCTTGAAGCGTCATCTGCGGAGTTCGGCCTGAGTGTGCTTGACACTCCGAAGGGCCAGGATCAAAATCACGATAGTAAGAATTATTTACCACAAGGAAACATCGCGCCATGACCGGAAGTGCAGGAAAGCGGCCAAATGTGCTGGATGGACGGCATCGCGCGCTGGGTGCCGACGATAGCGTTTCCTGGAACGATATGGTGCTGCCGCAGCACTACAAAACCTCCGTTTTTGAGGAGGTTGTGGCGGTTCGCGCGCGCGCCGGGTTGTTCGACGTCTCGGCCGTCAAGCTGATCAATGTCAGCGGCCCGGATGCCGTTGCGACGCTGGATTATCTGGTCACTGCCGATGTTGCGGGCATGAAGCCGGGTGCCGCACTGATCGGGGCGGAGCTGAACGATGAGGGTGCGATCATCGACGACATCATGATCATCCGCGATGGCGCCGATCGCTTCCGGATCAGCCATGGGACAGGTGTGACGCCGATTGCCTTGGCGCATGCGGCCAAGGGCAAGACCGTAACGATCACGCCGGATAACGCGCGCAACGTGCTGTCGCTGCAAGGCCCGGCGTCATTGGCGGTATTGGCGCCGCATACCCCGGCGGCACTCAAGGATCTCGCCTATTTTCATCACGTCGACACGACGCTGTTCGGTGTGAAGGTCAATTTGCTGCGCGGCGGTTATTCCGGTGAGCTCGGATACGAAGTTTATTGCGAGCCCGAGGATGCGGTCGCGCTGTGGGACAAGATTCTGGATGCCGGCAAATCGCATGGCGTGATCCCGGTGTCGTGGGATTGTCTCGACACCGTTCGCGTCGAGGCAGCCTTGCTGTTCTTCCCCTTTGAGATGCCGCATGAGGGGTCGACGACGCCGTGGGAGACCAATCAGGAATGGGCGCTCGATCTGAAAAAGCCAGATTTCCGCGGCAAACAGGCGGTCCTGGCGTCAAAGGGCAAGGAGCGCACGAAGGTCGCCGGCATCACAGTCGATTGCGATCACGCGGTGACCCCTGGCTCCAAGCTCTTCAGCAAGGGCGTCGAGGTTGGTATTGTGACCAGCACGACCTATAGCGAGTTTCTGATGCTGTCAGTAGCGCTGGTGGCGTTGAAGCCCGGCTATACTGCCTTCGGAACCGAAGTCGAGGTGGCCGATCAGGATGCACGGCATTCCGGCCGCGTGGTGCAGATACCGTTCTACGATCCGCTGCGTCGGCGGACCTATACTCAGAATTAGTTGCGTTTAAGCGCATTCCAATTGCGTCGATCGGGAGGGTGACATGCCGCTGGATACGAAGCCGAAATCGAAATTCGATCTCCTGTTCGAGCCGGTGCCGATCGGCCCGAAGACGTTGCGCAACCGCTTCTATCAGGTGCCGCATTGCATCGGTGCCGGTTCCGATAAGCCGGGCTTTCAGGCCGCGCATCGCAGCGTGAAGGCGGAAGGCGGCTGGGCCGGGATCAACACCGAATATTGCTCGATCCATCCCGAATCGGATGACACGCACCGCGTCTCCGCGCGCATCTGGGATGAGGGCGACGTGCGCAATCTGCGCGCCATGACCGATCACATTCACAAATACGATTCCTTGGCCGGCGTCGAGATGTGGTACGGCGGTGCCCACGCGCCCTGTATGGAGACCCGCGAAACGCCGCGCGGCCCGAGCCAGTACTGCTCGGAATTCGAGACCATGACCTATTGCTACGAGATGGATCACGACGAGATCGCGACCCTGCAGCAATACTATGTCGAGGCGGCTCAGCGATCGCGCGATGCCGGGTTCGACATCATCTATATCTATGGCGCGCATTCCTATCTGCCGTTGCAGTTCCTGTCGCCGTACTACAACAAGCGGACCGACAAATATGGCGGGTCCTTCGAGAACCGTGCGCGCTTCTGGATCGAGACGCTGGAGAAGGTCAAGCGCGCGGTCGGCCATGAATGCGCCATCGCCACCCGCTTTGCCGTTGACAGTTTGATCGGCACCGATGGCGTGGAGGTTGAGGTCGACGGCGTTAAGTTTGTCGAGCTGGCCGATCCGCTGGTCGATCTGTGGGACGTCAATGTCGGCGATATCGCGCAATGGGGCGATGATGCCGGCCCGTCGCGTTTCTTCCGCCAGGGCCATCAATTGCCCTGGACCAATTTCGTGAAGCAGCATTCGAAGAAGCCGGTACTGGGTGTGGGGCGCTTCACCGATCCGGAAAAGATGCTGGAACTGGTGCGTAACGGTAATCTCGACATTATCGGCGCCGCACGTCCGACGATTTCCGACCCGTTCCTGCCGAACAAGATCAAGGAAGGGCGGCTCGACGATATCCGCACCTGTATCGGCTGCAATGTCTGCATCTCGCGCTGGGAAATCGGCGGTCCGCCGATGATCTGTACGCAGAATGCGACTGCGGGTGAGGAATTCCGCCGTGGCTGGCACCCCGAACGCTTCCCGAAGAAGGGGTCAAACGACGCGATTTTGGTGGTCGGCGCCGGCCCGTCCGGATCGGAATGCGCCCGCGTGCTGATGGAGCGGGGCTATACCGTTCATCTGGTCGATAAAAACGAGAAGATCGGGGGGCACACTAACGAAGTGTCCACGCTGCCCGGCCTTGGCGAATGGAGCTATCACCGCGATTACCGCGAGGTTCAGCTGACGAAGCTAGTCAAGCGCAACAAGGAAAGCCAGATCGCCCTTGGCGGCAAGGCGCTGACGGTCGACGACGTGCTGAATTACGGTGCCGACAAGGTGGTGATCGCGACCGGCGCCAGCTGGAACCGCGACGGCACCAACTCGCTGACCCACGCCCCGATCCCCGGGCTGGAGAAGGCGCAGAAATGGATCTACACGCCGGACGATATTCTGCGTGGCAAGGCGGTTGAGGGCAAACGCGTGATGATCCTCAACGCCGATCCCTATTACATGGCGCCGAGTCTGGCGCAGAAACTGACGCTCGCCGGGCACACGGTGACGATCGCGTCCGGCGTCCATGTCGGCAAATACATGGATTTCACGCTGGAGGCGCCCAGCCTGCACCGCATGCTGCATGAGCTGAAGATTG